>NZ_JAWIRW010000010.1:39999-116584 GCF_036319985.1 Stenotrophomonas sp. SMYL89
CCCCCCCCCCCCCCCCCCCCCCCCCCCCCCCCCCCCCCCCCCCCCCCCCCCCCCCCCCCCCCCCCCCCCCCCCCCCCCCCCCCCCCCCCCCCCCCCCCCACCCCGGACAGATCGCGCGCGTGCCAGCCGCGAAGGGGATACGGGGTAGAGCAGAAGCAAGCGCAAAAGCATCCACGCATGTAGTGGATCCACGGGATGCAGTTGTTGCCTTTGACGTTGAGTCCGCCTTCAAGCGAGCCGAGCACCGCAGGTCCGGCGAGGGCGAAGAGGGGCGGGTGTCTGAGCGCAGCGAGTTCCCGCGCCGTCCCTCGACGGGCCGAGGAGCGCAGGGAACCGGTGCGTAGCACCGGCTCGCGGCCGGCGGAGCGTTTCTTTTGGTTACTTTTCTTTCCGCGGAAAGAAAAGTAACGCCCGACCAAGAGTCAGTTGTACGCCAGGCCAGCCGCAAGGCAGAGATCAACCCAGCATCTCCAGCCCACGCACTTCGGTGATGCCCAACCCCGGCACGTCGCTGATGCTGATCTCCGATTCGTTGAAATGCACGCCCCCGCTGACCGGGTCGAACTGGCCCAGCGACGGGCCGTCCAGGTCGACCTTGGTGATCACATCGCTCTTGGCCACCGCCAGGTGCACGGCGGCGGCAACGCTGATGCTGGATTCGATCATGCAGCCGATCATGCACGGCACACCGTAGATGCCGGCGATGTCGGCGATGCGGATCGCGTTGGACAAGCCGCCGGTCTTCATCAGCTTGATGTTGATGATGTCGGCCGCGCGCTGCTGGATCAGGTCCATCACCTGGCTCGGGCTGAACACGCTCTCGTCGGCCATCACCGGCGTGTTGACGCGGTCGGTGACGTACTTCAGACCGCTGATGTCGGCCGCCTTTACCGGTTGCTCCAGCAGCTCCAGCACCACGCCGGCCTCTTCCAGCGTGCGCATCGCATGCACCGCCTGCTTGGCGGTCCAGCCCTGGTTGGCGTCCAGGCGCAGCAGGGCGCGGCCTTCCACCGCCGCATGGATCGCCTTGACCCGCTCGATGTCCAGGCCGATGTCCTTGCCGACCTTGATCTTCAGCGACTCGAAGCCGCGGTCGATCGCCGACAGTGAATCGGCCACCATCTTGTCGATGTAGTCCACGCTGATGGTGATGTCGGTGGTGATCACCGGGTCGCCGCCACCGAGCATCTGGTACAGCGGCGCACCGTGCAGCTGCGCCCACAGGTCGTACAGCGCGATCTCCACCGCGGCCTTGGCACTGGTGTTGCGCTCCATCGCGGTCTGCACCAGCCCGCACAGACGATTGAGGTTGACCACGTCCTGGCCGATCAGGCGCGGCGCGATGAAGTGGCGGATCGCTTCGATGATCGAGCCGTGCGTATCACCGGTGATCACTGCGGTGGCGGGGGCTTCGCCGTAGCCGGTGTGGCCGGTGTCGGTGCGGATCAGTACGACCACGTCTTCCACGGTCTCCACCGTGCGCAGGGCGGTCTTGAACGGCGTCTTCAGCGGCACGCGCAGCATGCCCAGTTCGATGGCAGTGATCTTCATTCAGGAGTCTTGGCGCGCAGGCGCTGGATGTTGGTGATGCGGTCGATGTAGCGGACGGTATCGCTGGCCATCATCGGCTCCAGCGGCGTGACCGAAACACCATTGAGGTGGGCCTGTACGCGCTTGCCGTCAGCACCGAACCAACTGCCGCCCGCGGTATCGTGGATGACCCAGGTGCGGCCGTCGACGTGGCCGATAGCCATCATCACGTGCCCAGGGATATAGACCAGGTCGCCCACCTGCAGATCGGTGACCGCACGTTCGCGCGCGGCCTTGCCGACTCTGTCGGTGAAGGGCAGGCGGTCCAGCGCAGGGCTGATCGCCTGTGCGCTGGTATTGCGCGGCAGCAGCACGCCGAAGCTGCGGTAGATCTCGGAAACGAAGCCGCTGCAGTCGCGCGTGTCGTAGTCGTGGCCCCAACCGTAGCGCTCGCCCAGGAACTTGAAGGCCTGCTGCAGCAGCAGGCGCGGAGTCAGTGGCAGGTAGTCGGCGGCGGTGTCCTGCGAGCGCGGCAGCAGCGCCGGCACCAGTTTCAGGCGGCCATCGGTTTCGCGCACCGGCAGCTGCACAACCCACGAGGCATGCGCCTGCTGGCCGTTCACCGGTTCGGCGGCGGGCCAGTCGGCCAGCACCGGCAGGCGCACGCCCATGTCCAGCTGCAGGCGCGAGACGCGCGGTTCCTCCGGGGTGTAGGCGGTCTGTGCGGTGGCGCCGGTGACGATGCGATACGGGCCCTTCGTGCCGTAGCCGAGCACCGTGCCCTTGTCGCCGCTGGCGATGGCGTCGGCTTCGATCCACGCGCTGTAGCGCTCGCTGTGCACGAACAGCCAGCGGCCATCGGCGCTGCGATGGACCACGGCAACCTTGTCACCGGGGAACAGTGCCGATTCCTGGAAGCGGTCGATGTCGGTGTCACCGGCAGTGCTGAAGACGCGCTCGCGGGTGGGGAAGGTGCGCAGCGCGGCACGCTTCACCACCAGCCCGTAGGCCGGTGTCACCTGCGCGGGAATCGCATCGAGGCCGAGGTTGGCCTGGATGCCGCTGCGTAGCGCCGGGGCGATGGCCTTGCCCTTCTCGTTGAACAGTGCACGCTCGGGCCAGCGTGACAATGCGCTGATGCTGGCGCGTACCTGCGCGGCATCGAGCTGTGCGGGCAGCGAAGCGATGTCCTGGATGTGGCTGTCCTGCGCCCGCATCCGCGCGTTCTGCGCGTCGATCTGCGCGCGGTCCAGGATCGGCGCATCGGCATTGTCCAGGCGTGCGGCCCAGTACTGCGGTGTCAGGTAGGCCTCGTGCAGGCCAACCACATAGGGCAGCGGCGCGCCGGGGTCAGGTGGCGGTGCAGCCTGTGCGAAGGCCGGTGCGGCCAGCAGGCACAGGGCCAGGGTCAACCGGCGCGACCACTGCCGGTCCGGTGCGCGGGAAGCCAGGATCATGCGCTGCATACCCTCCTCGAATGCCAGTTGGAATATTTATTCCTTTCTCTGGCGAAAGCAAGAATAAATTATTGACCGGTGTTCCGGCCCGTGTTACACAGCCATTACCACCCGCGCTGGGGAAGTGTCGCTGTGGATCCTGCCGTTCGCAAACCGCGTCTGCCTGCTGCTGCCGGCCTGTGTGCCGCGCTGCTGCTGTGGGCGTCGGCCGCGCAGGCGGCGGATGCGCGCAGCAGCCAGCAGCGGGCGCGCCAGACGCAGGTGATCGACCTGATCGACAGCGGTCGTTTCAGCGATGCCGAAGCGCTGCTGGCAACGGCAGGCAATACTGCCGAAGGCGCCTTCCAGCGCGAGCGCATGCGCCGTATCCGCCTGGATTTCAGCCTTGACCAGCAGGCCGCGAAGGCCGCCGTGCGCCGCTGGATCCCCGACCTGAGCGACGAGGAATTCGCGCGCTGGGACCAGCTCGGCCTGATCGAACACCTCGATATCGATGGCACGCGCCGGTACTTCAAGCGTGCACCGTCGAACCTGTTCCTGCTCAGCGACGAAGCGCGTGCACGTCGCCGCGCAGATGCGCCTATGCCGGCGCCAGGCCCGAACGAAGTGCTCAACGCAAACCACGCGCGCGTGGTTGCCGCCGCCGAACAGAGCGGCCAGGCCTGGGTGCTGCCACAGCGCATCGAATTCACCCAGACGCTGACGGTGAAGGCCGATGCCGTGCCGGCCGGCGAAACCGTGCGCGCATGGATTCCCTATCCGCGCGAGATCCCGGGGCAGCAGGAGCAGGTGCAGTGGCTGGGCAGCGCCCCGGGCAAGGCGCGGGTGGCACCGGCCAGTACCCTGCAGCGCACCGCCTACCTGGAAGCCAAAGCCGTAGCCGGCAAGCCGACCCGGTTCGAGATCCGCTACGCGGCGACGATCTTCGCGCGGCACACCGCGATCGATCCGGCGAAGGTGCAGGCCACGCCGAATGATCCTGCGTTGAAGCCCTACCTGGCCCAACAGCTGCCGCATGTGCGCTTCACCCCGGCGCTGAAGCTGTTCTCCGACCAGGTGCTGCAGGGCGAAACACGCCCCCATGAAGTGGTGCGCAGGCTGTTCGCTGCTGTCGACCGTATTCCGTGGGCCGGTGCACGCGAATACTCCACGCTCAGCAACATCAGCGATTACGCCTTGCGCACTGGCCATGCCGACTGCGGGCAGCAGACCCTGCTGCTGATCGCGCTGATGCGCATGAACGGCATTCCCGCGCGCTGGCAGTCGGGCATGGTGTTCTCCGGCGATGGCAGTGGTTACAACAATCTGCACGACTGGGGGCAGGTCTACCTGGCGCCGTACGGCTGGCTGCCAATGGACGTGACCACCGGCGCGCTGGCCAGCGATGTAACGGCATTGCGCGACTTCTACCTGGGTGGCCTCGATGGTTACCGCATCGCCTTCAACGACGATTTCGGCCAGCCCTTGGTGCCGGCCAAGCAGCACTTCCGCTCGGAAACGGTCGACTCGCAGCGCGGCGAGGCCGAGTGGGCAGGCGGCAACCTGTACTTCGACCAATGGAGCTACGACTTCCAGTGGCGGGTACTGCCAGCCGGGCAACGCTAGCGCGACACATCGCATTCCACACCATTCAATTCTTGCAGGAGAGAGCAGGGGATGAAGGCTTACAGCATCAAGCGGGCGGCATTGTGCGTCGCCCTCGGGGCGTGTCTGGGCGTAGTGCTGCCCGGCATCGCGATGGCACAGAACGTAAGCGGCGCGGTCGCCGGCCGTGCAACCGCCGGTGACCAGGTCACCGTGGTCAGCAGCAGCACTGGCCTGACCCGTACCGTCACCGTTGGCGCCGATGGCAGCTACCGCCTCGGCCAGCTGCCGGTGGGTGACTACCAGCTGCAGCTCAGCCGCGATGGCCAGAAGCTGGGCGATCAGGTATCGGTAAGCGTTGCCGTCGGCGGTACAACCACGGTCAACCTGGCCAGCGGCGGCGGTGTCACCAACCTGGATGCACTGCAGGTGGTTGGCACGCGCGTGATCAACCGCGTGGATGTCTACTCCACCGAAACCTCGTTCAACATCAACCGCCAGGAGATCTCGCGGCTGCCGGTGGCGCAGGACCTGTCTGCGGTCGCGCTGATGGCGCCGGGCGTGGTCGGCGGCAACTCCTCATTCGGTGGCCTGTCGTTCGCCGGTTCATCGGTGGCCGAGAATGCGGTCTTCATCAACGGCCTTAATGTCACCGACATGTATACCCGTCGTGGCTTCAGCACCGCGCCGTTCGCGTTCTTCAATGAATTCCAGGTCAAGACCGGCGGTTACTCGGTGGAGTTCGGCCGCTCCACCGGTGGCGTGATCAACGCCGTGACCCGCTCGGGCAGCAATGAATTCGAGGGCGGTGTTGAAGTCACCGCCGAGCCGAGTGCGTGGCGCGCCAGTGGCGGCGATCATTTCCACCGCGACGGCACTCCGCATTCCTACGGCAGCCGCGACAACAATTCCTTCCTGAAGACCAACGTCTGGGGCTCGGGACCCATCATCAAGGACAAGCTGTTCCTGTTCGCGATGTACGAGGACCGCAGCGACAAGGGCCACAACACCTCGTCCGATGGCAGTACCTGGTTCAAGAACGATTCCGGCAACGGCTTCTGGGGCACCAAGCTGGACTGGAACATCAACGACAACCACAGCCTGGCGCTGCTGGCGTTCTCCGACGAGGGCGATGTCACCAATGCGTCGTACGGCTACAACTGGAAGGCCGACCAGCTCGGTGCGTGGGGTGGCGACTCGGTCACCGAGACCGGCGGCCGCAACTGGTCGGCCACCTACACCGGCCACTTCGGCCAGAACTTCACCGCGCGTGCCATGGTCGGCCAGAACAAGCAGCGCGCCTTCACCAACTCGTCGCTGGACCAGGCCTGCAGCCCCGTGTTCACCGACAGCACCTACGGCCCGCGGCTGGGCAAGCTGCAGGGGCTGCGCGCCGGTTGCCACCCGACCGGCGCGGCCGTGGCCGAGCGCGATGACACCCGCGATGTCGCGCGCCTGGACTTCGAATGGCAGCTCGGCGACCACCTGCTGCGCTTCGGTGTCGACCGCGAACTGATGACCACCAAGCAGTCCACCCGTTATCCAGGGCCGACCGAGCTGAGCTACACCGCCTACGTGGCGCGGCCCGGCGATGAAGTGTGGGATGGCGCCAACGCCTACGTACCGGCCGGCGTCACCGAGATGCTGCGTGCTCGCAACCGCCGCTCGGGCGGCACCTTCGAGACCGAGGCCAATGCCTTCTATCTGGAAGACATCTGGAACATCACCCCGAACCTGATGCTGAACCTTGGCGTGCGCTGGGACCGCTTCGAGAACCGCACCGCTGCAGGCAAGGCGTTCATCAAGATGGACGACCTGATCGCGCCACGCGTCGGCTTCTCCTGGGACATGCGCGGCGATGGCAGCACCAAGCTGTTCGGCAACGCCGGCCGCTACTACCTGCCGGTCACCAACAACATCAACGTGAACTTCGCCGGTGGCCTGACCGACGAATACAGCTATTACGTGCTGAACGGCTGGGAACGGAAAACCTCGCCGACCGGTTCGCCGTACATGGCACCCATCGTCGGCCAGCAGATCGGGCCGACCGACACCCGCATGAACACCGGCGGCGCCGACCTGCGCCAGAGCGTGGACCGTGACCTGAAGGCGGTTTACCAGGACGAGTACATCCTGGGCTTCCAGAACATGATCAACCAGGCCTGGTCGTGGGGCGTCAATGCCACCTACCGGCGCATGACCCGCGCGCTGGATGACATCCGCATCAACTACACCCCATGCGGCCCGACCCCCAGCACGCTGTGGCCGATCGCCAACCCGGGCGAGAGCCTGACGATCTGGGGCGACAAGAGCATCGGTTGCGCCAACGAAGGCTGGATCACCATCGATACCGCCAACAGCGGCTACCGCAAGGGCGGCAGCGGCGAGGTGATCGGCTACTCCAAGCCCAAGCGCACCTACAAGGCGCTGGAGTTCCAGATCGACCGTGCCTGGGACGAGAAGTGGATGTTCAACGCGTCCTACCTGTGGTCGAAGAGCGAAGGCAACTTCGAAGGCCCGGTGAACTCCGATACCAATTACGGTGATACCGGCATGGTGCAGTTCTGGGACCACCCGGCCACCAATGAACGTTATGGCGTGCTGTTCAACGACTTCCGTCATCAGTTCAAGCTGCGTGCCGCGTATGCGCTGAACAAGCAGTGGTCGTTCGGCACCACGCTGCAGGTGCAGTCCGGTGGCCCGATCACCGCCTACGGCGTGATGTGGCCGAACGACTCCATCGCCGGTGGCAGCACCTCCAGCGAGGGCAGTGGCGGTGGCACCGGCTGGCTGTGCGTGGCCAACTGTGCGGGTCCCTACAACCAACGGCAGTTCGAATACAGCCCACGCGGTGCGTTTGGCCGCCTGCCGTGGACCTGGACCATGGGGGCCAATGTGACCTGGCGGTTGCCGGTGGAGGGCATCGACCTCAGCGCCCGCTTGTCGGTGTACAACCTCACCAACAACCAGAAGACCATCAACGTGCACCAGCGCTATGAAGCACAACCCGGCCAGTACCGTGAGGCGACATTTGCGACCGGCACGCGCTGGCAGGCCCCGCGTTATACCCAGCTGGTGGTGACCTGGAACTTCTGAGGCCACGATCCGCGCCGTCCACCGTGACGGCGCAGGCAATGGAGGGACTGCCCGCATGCACCACCTGCTGATCCTCGCGGCGGCACTGGCTGCACCGTCCGCGTCGTCGGCCGACAGCGCCGCAATCGAGGCCGACATCGCGGCCGTGGTCCAGGCCGAGCATCTGCCCGGGCTGGCGCTGGCGGTGGTCGAGGAGGGGCGGGTGGTCCATCGCCATGCAGGGGGCGCGCGCGGCGATGGCGGCCGCATCGACGAGGACACGCTGTTCAAGATCGCGTCCAACAGCAAGGCGATGACCGCTGCGCTGCTGGCGCGGTTGGTGCAGCAGGGCAGGCTGCACTGGGATGATCCGGTGCAGCGGCATCTGCCGGGCTTCCGCATGCACGATGCGTGGGTGGGCCAGCAGATGCAGGTGCGCGACCTGTTGATCCACAACAGCGGCCTCGGCCTGGGCGCCGGTGATCTGATGCTGTGGCCGGAGCCGAACGCCTTCACCCGTGCCGACATCATCGCCGGGCTGGCGCACCTGAAGCCGGTCAGCAGCTTCCGCAGCCGCTATGCGTACGACAACCTGATGTACGTGGTGGCCGGCGAAGTGGCGGCGGCGGCGGGTGGCAAGCCGTACGACCAGTTGATGCGCGAGCAGGTGTTCGAACCACTGGGCATGACGCGCTGCCAGGTGGGGGCGTGGTCGGTGAAGCGCGTGGGCAACGTGGCACAGCCGCATGCCTGGCGTGGTGAACGCAACGAGGTGGTGAACGCCGATGCTGCGATCAGCCCGGACCTGCCCTCGATGGCGGCGGGTGGCATCCGTTGTTCGCTGCGCGACATGACACGCTGGATGCAGGTGCTGCTCGATCCCGCCCTGGTACCTGACTGGCTGGACAGCACGCAACGCCGCACGCTGTGGACCCTGCACATGCCGATGCCACTGGGCGAGCGCCAGCGGCGCTGGGACAACGCGCATTTCTACGGTTATGGGTATGGCTGGCGGGTGTCGGACATGGACGGGCAGTGGAAGGTGGCGCATACCGGCACGCTGTCAGGCATGTATTCATCGCTGGCGCTGCTGCCCGACCGCAGGGTGGGCGTGGTGATGCTGATCAACGGCGAAGGCGAGGACGCACGCACGGCGCTGATGCAGGCGATGCTGAAGCGCTTCACCGCACCAGACGATACGCGCCCGGCGATGGAGTACCTGGCCGAACTGAAGGCTGACCGAGCGGCGCAGGCAGCGTCTGGCCACCAACGGCCGGCGACCGCAGCCGCGCAGCCGGCACGCGGCGATGACCTGCCGCGTTGGCAGGGTCGCTACAGCGATCCCTGGCTGGGGCCCGCATCGTTGTGCCCGGACAGGGACGGCCTGCGCTTCAGCGTGGACAGATCGCCACGGCTGCAGGGTGCCGTGCTGCAACTACAGGAGCGTTGGCTGCTGCGCTGGGATACGCTGGGCGAAGACGCGCAGGCGTGGCTGCAGCCAGGCGAAGGCCCGGCACCGACACTGGACCTGCGTGCCATCGATCCGGACATCGACTTCAGCTATGACTTCCAGGACCTGCATTTCACTCGTACTGGCGACTGCCCTGGCAGCGACCGCCAACGCCGCTGAACCACCGCGTGTTTCACCCGCCACCGGCGCGGCCGACGCCGGGCTGGTGGAGATCCGGTCGGTGGCGCCACGTATCGACATGGATATCCGCTACGCCGGTGCCAACAACTTCACCGGCGCGCGTGTTCCGGGCTACGAGGCTCCTTCCTGTTACCTGCTGGCCCCGGTGGCGAAAGCGCTGGCGCGGGTGGAACAGGATCTGCGTGCGCAGGGTTTTGGCCTGCGCCTCTACGACTGCTACCGGCCAGTACGCTCGGTGCAGGCCTTCATGGCCTGGGTGAACGACCCGGGCGAACTCTCGCGCAAGGCGTTGCAGTACCCGGACCTGGACAAGCCGCGCCTGCTGGCCGATGGCTACATCGCAGAGCGTTCTGGCCACAGCCGTGGCGCCACGGTGGATCTTGGGTTGCTGGATTGCAGCAGCGGCAGCTGCACGCCGTTGGACATGGGTACCGACTTCGACTTCTTCGGGCCACGTGCGCACACGCAGGCGAGCGGACTGAGCGAGGTGCAGCAGGCAAACCGCCAGCAGTTGGTACGGGCAATGGCGCGCCGCGGCTTCGTGAATTACCCCCAGGAGTGGTGGCACTACACCCTGCAACCCGAACCGGATCCGGGCACCGCGTACGACGTCCCGGTACGGTAGGGGTATCGGCAGGGCTGCGCCCTGCACCCGCTACAAGCCAGAGCAACAGCAACAGCACGCATTCCGTGGGATGGCGGGGTGGGTCGCTGCTGTTGGTAGGTGTCGACCTTGGTCGACACGGTAGATCCACGCCATGCGTGGATGCTCTTCGTTCAATTCTCGAAATATTCGATTTCGATTGAGATTCATCCACGCATGGCGTGGATCTACCACCAACCGTCATCAGGAATCTGTCGGAGGTGGGGCGGTGTGGGTGGGCAGGACCGTTGGCGCCATGGATGGCGCCATCGAGCCCCCAGGGATGGGTTTACGGCGTGTCCTGCCCACCCACATCGTCCCGCCAAACCATCAACAGTCCAGAGCCGCTTTGGCTTTGGCCGTTGCCTGAAGCCTCTGCGGGTGCAGGGTGCAACCCTGCCGATACCCTTACACTGACCGCCTTCCCACCGTTGCCCACCCGATGAACCTTCCCCTGCACTTCGGCCTGCTCGGCACCCTGGAAGCCGGCGCCATCGCCCTGCTGGTCGGCCTGCAGGTGTACTTCCTGTGGTCGCGGTTGTGCCGGCTGCTGCACTGGTCGATGGGTCATGCCATCGGCTGGGCCTGTGTCATCTCGGTGGTGGCCTCCGCCGGCATCGATGCGTGGAAGCTGTTCTACATGGGCATCGTGCGGCTGGAGTCACCGCTGTACGCGCGCATCTTCCTGTCCACCATCCATGATCCGAACGAACTTGGCAGCCGCGTGGTGCTGGAAATCGCCGGCGCGCTCGCCGGTGTTGCGCTGGGATGGGTGATGTTCAGTTCGCGGTCATCGGCCCAGACCGCGAATTGACGCAGGTTTTTCGTTCGCTGCCGGTTAAATCCTGGCGCGCTGAATGCGCAGCTTATGAGCCACTCACTTCGCGCTAACCACCGTACTAAAGCATGTGCGGTGGCGAGTGGTTAATCGCGTGTGTTGATGCCGGTCGCAGCGCAAAATCGATTCAGAAAGGCGGTGGCAGGGTAGGTGCCGTGCGGAGACAAGACGCCGCGCAACACCACCCAATCGGTAGGAGACACCCCTGATGACTATTCGCAACCGCAAGCCCCTGATCGCCCTGATCGTCGCCGCCGGCAGCGTGCTGGCCATTCCGGCGATGGCGCAGTCGGCCAAGCAGCAGGCGGCGCATGCGCAGAACGAGGCCGCGCAGGCCCAGCAGGCGGCTGCACAGGCCGGCCAGGCCGCTGACCAGGCGACCAATGCGGCCGCAGCGGCATCGGCACAGGCCAATGGCGGTGGCCAGACCTGGGCCAGCATCGATACCGATGGCAACGGCACCATCAGCAAATCCGAGGCGCAGGTGAACGCGGGCCTGGCCCAGGTGTTCGACCAGGCCGATACCAACAAGGACGGCGAGCTGAGCGCCGATGAGTACAAGGCCTACGTGGCCGCCCAGCAGGCCGGTGCCGGTGGCGCAGCGCAGGGTGCACAGGGCAAGTAAGACCTGCATCGGGGCGTATGGGAACCCGGGCGGCTTCGGCCGCCCGGGTTTTTTCGTCACCATGGCCCCTGTATCCTTGCGCGATGAACACCCCCACGCCTGCGCCGTCGCGCGCCATCGGCCTGGTCGGTTTTGACGGTGACGATACGCTGTGGAAGAGCGAGGACTACTACCGCAAGGCCGAGCAGGATTACCTTGACCTGCTGTCGCGCTACGTCGACGTGCATGACACCCATACCGCGCGCCACCTGCTGGAAGTGCAGCAGCGCCACCTGGGCACCTTCGGCTACGGCGTGAAGAGCATGACGCTGTCGATGATCGAAGCGGCCATCGACATCACCGGCCAGCGCATTGACGCGAAGGACATCCAGCGCATCCTGGACATCGGCCACGACACCCTGCGCCACCCGGTCGAACTGATCGACGGTGTGCGCGAAGCGGTGGCGGCCATCGCCGAGCACTACCCGGTGGTGCTGATCACCAAGGGCGACCTGTTCCACCAGGAAGCGAAGATCAAGGTCGCCAACCTGGCCGAGCTGTTCCCGCGCATCGAGATCGTCTCGGAGAAAGATCCGGAAACCTATGCCCGCGTGCTGGCCGAATTCGATCTGCCGATGCAGCGCTTCGTGATGGTCGGCAACTCGCTGCGTTCGGACATCGAGCCGGTGGTCACCCTCGGTGGCTGGGGCGTGCATACCCCGTATGCAGTGACCTGGGCACACGAGACCCAGCACGGTGTGGCCGACGACGAACCGCGCATGGTGACCGCCGACACCGCCCACGATTGGCCGGCTGCACTGGCGGCGATCGAGGCCAAGGCCGCCGCGGCGGCCTGACAGGGCCCGGCGGCTGCGGCAGAATCGGGCCATGAACCTCCGACTGCGCGTGTTGCTGTTGTCCCTGCTGCTGGCGCCGGCCACCGTGCTGGCCCAGCAGACCGCCGAGCGTTCGGCAGCCTACGAGGTGGAGACCGGTGACAGCTGGGTCGATGCCCAGCTGCAGGACATCAACCACTACGCCGAGCGCTACCCCGACGCCTTCCTCGACGAAGTGTCGCGCTATGCCGACGTGCCGCGCGGCTACATCAGCGCGCTGTTCACCACCCATGGATGGCAGGCCGGGGACATCTATTTCGCCTGCTTCTGGGCCAAGGCCAGCGGCCAGACCTGCCGCGACAGCGTGCGCGCCTTCAGCCAGGACCCGGAGGGCGGCTGGGAAGCCGTGGTGAAGCGGATGCCCGCCAAGCCCGACAACCTGCATTACCGCGCCGTGCGCCATGCCATCGTGGCCAGCTACCAGCACTGGGACCGGCCGATCACCCTGGATGCCACCCTCAAGCGCCAGTTGAAGCGGTAGCGCCGGCCGCTGGCTGATTCTGGTGGGTGCGAACCTTGGTTCGCACGCCTTTTGCTCCGTCGCCCCCCCCATCAGGGCGCACCCAGGGTGCCCCCCCCCCAAGCCCCCCCCCCCCCCCCCGCCCCGCCCCCCCCCGCCCCCCCCCCCACCAGACCTGCCCGGGCCCGGCGCCATGTTGCTCTGCATATCGCCGCCGCCACGCACTCCGGCGACAATACGGGTCCGAGCTGTTCCCCGTTCCCGTAATCGAGTGACTGATGAGCGCCTCTTTCGTTTCGCCTGATGTGATCCGCCGCCTGTTCGCGCAGGCCATGTCCCGCATGTACCGCACCGAAGTGCCGCTGTACGGCACGCTGGTGGAACTGGTGGAGCGGATCAACGCGCAGGTGCTTGCCCAGGATCCGGCGCTGGCCGCGCAGCTGCAGCGCAACGACGAGCGTGCACGCCTGGATGAAGAGCGCCATGGCGCGATCCGCGTCGGCACCGTGCAGGAGCTGGCCACGCTGCGCCGCCTGTTCGCGGTGATGGGCATGTACCCGGTGGGCTACTACGACCTGTCGGTGGCTGGCGTGCCGGTGCACTCCACCGCGTTCCGCCCGCTCACTGGCACCGCGCTGGCGCAGAACCCGTTCCGCGTGTTCACCTCGCTGCTGCGCCTGGAGCTGATCGAAGACGAAGCGCTGCGTGCCGAATCGGCGAAGATCCTTGCGCGACGCCGTATCTTCACCGACGGCGCGCTGGCGCTGATCGACCAGGCCGAGCGTGACGGCGGCCTGTCGCAGGCCGATGCAGAGCGCTTCGTCGACGAGGCGCTGGAAACCTTCCGCTGGCACGGCGATGCCACCGTCGACCTGCCGACTTACCACGCGCTGCACAACGCGCATCGCCTGGTGGCCGACGTGGTCAGCTTCCGTGGCCCGCACATCAACCACCTGACCCCACGCACGCTGGACATCGATGCCGCGCAGGCGGCGATGATCGAGCACGGCATGGCGGCCAAGGCGGTGATCGAAGGCCCGCCGCGCCGCGCCTGCCCGATCCTGCTGCGCCAGACCAGCTTCAAGGCACTGGAAGAGGCCGTGCATTTCCCGGGCGGCGAAGGCGGGGATGCCGGCACCCATACCGCGCGCTTCGGCGAGATCGAACAGCGCGGCCTTGCGCTCACCCCGAAGGGCCGCGCGCTGTACGACCAGCTGCTGTCGCAGGCACGCGATGCCGGTGGCGAAGGCAGCACTGGCGGCGACTACGGCCAGCGCCTGCAGGCGGTGTTCGCCAGCTTCCCGGATGACCATGACACGCTGCGCCAGGAAGGCCTGGGCTATTACCGCTACCAGCTGACCGACGCCGGCCGCGCCGCGCCCGAGCGCGTGGCCGATCTGCCGGCTGAAGTGCTGGTGGCCGCCGGACTGGCCACGGCCGATCCGATCGTCTACGAGGATTTCCTGCCGGTCAGTGCCGCAGGCATCTTCCAGTCGAACCTGGGCGGTGAAGAACAGCGCGCCTATGCCGCACACGCCAACCGCGAGGCCTTCGAGCAGGCGCTGGGCGTGGCGGTGAATGACGAGTTCGAGATCTACGAGCGGCTGCAGGCCGAATCGTTGGCGGCGCTGCGCGGGTAAACGACTTGCCGTGGAGCCGAGCGTGGGCTCGGCTCTACAGGGATTCTGTGGAGCGGGCCCTTGTAGAGCCGAGCCATGCTCGGCTGCACAGGGAAGGAGAGTCGAGCATGGCTCGACTCTACAGCCGCGGGCGTCAGCCCTTCATCGTGCCGGTATCCAGCCAGCGCTGGTGCCACGACAGCGCTTCCGGCAGCAGGTGCGGGGTGTGCTTGCCGTAGCTTTCGCGGCTGGCACGGTCGAAGTAATCCTGCAGCTGCGGGCGGAAATCCGGGTGCGCGCAGTTGTCGATCAGCACCTGCGCGCGCTTGCGCGGGGTCAGGCCACGCAGATCGGCCAGGCCCTGTTCGGTCACGATCACCGACACGTCGTGCTCGGTATGGTCCACATGGCTGGCCATCGGCACGATCGCCGAGATGGTGCCGTTCTTGGCGGTGGACGGGCTCAGGAACGCCGACAGGAAACCGTTGCGGGCAAAGTCCCCCGAACCGCCGATGCCATTCATGATCCGCGTGCCCATCACGTGCGTCGAATTGACGTTGCCGTAGATGTCCACTTCGATCATGCCGTTCATGCCGATGCAGCCCAGGCGACGCACCAGTTCCGGGTGGTTGGAGATTTCCTGCGTGCGCATGATGATGCGTTCGCGGTAGAAATCGATGTTCTCCTTGAACGTCTCGTTGGCCTGCGGGCTCAGCGCGAAGCCGGTGCACGAGGCATAGCTCAGCACGCCGTCGCGCAGCAGGTCGAGCATGCCGTCCTGGATCACTTCGGTGAACGCGGCCAGGTCGCGGAAACCGCTCTTGGCCAGGCCGGCCAACACCGCATTCGGAATGTTGCCCACGCCCGACTGCAGCGGCAGCAGGTTCGGCGGCAGGCGGCCCTTCTTCACCTCGTGCTTGAGGAACTCGATCAGGTGCGAGGCGATCTGCTCGCTGGTCGCATCGATCGGGCTGAACGGGCTGTTGCGGTCCGGGCCGTTGGTGCGCACCACCGCCACGATCTTGTCCGGGTCGCAGCGCAGCGCGGTGTCGCCAATGCGGTCGTTGGCGTTCACCAGCGGAATCGGCTTGCGGTGCGGCGGCAGCGCGGTGCCGTAGTAGATGTCGTGCATGCCGTCGACGCCGGCCGGCTGCCATTCGTTGACCTCGACGATCACCTTCTTGGCCAGGTCCAGCCAGGTCTTGTTGTTGCCGACCGAGGTGGACGGCACCAGCGAACCGTCCTCGCGGATGGCCGAGACTTCGATCACGGCGGTATCGATCTCGCCGTAGAAGCCGAACCACACGTGCTGGGCCACGTGGCTGAGGTGGATGTCGATGTAATCCAGTTTGCCCTCGTTGATGCGGTTGCGCGCATCCGGGTCGCTCTGGAACGGCATGCGCATGGCGATGCCATCGGCCTTGGCCAGCGCGCCATCAAGCTCCGGAGCGGTGGAGGCGCCTGTCATCAGCTTGATCTGGAAGGGGTTGCCCTGGGCATGCACCGCTTCGATGCGGCGGGCCAGTTCGACGGGAACGGCCTTGGGATACCCGGAGCCGGTAAAGCCGCTCATGGCCACGGTTTCACCGGGCTGGATCAGCGAGGCTGCGGCCTCGGCGGAGACCACGCGGTCACGGAGACGCGCGTTGGCGATGCGATCAACAGACATGACGACACGTGTTGCTGGGGGGAATCCCGATTATCGGCCATCCTCATCCGTACGGGGGGTTCTACCTTCGTGGAATGGCTTTTCCCCGGAGGGCTCACCCATACCCGCCGGTTTTGTTTTGCAGTGCAGCGTGCAAAGTGCTTTCGCAGCCCGCACGATGGCCCTGCATCCCGACGTGGGGGAGGGAGCAGAGCCCGCTGGCAGTTCGCTGCAAGCGGGCTTTTTTATTGCCTGTCGTCCAGTATGAATACGCGGCACCCCTTCGGGGTCGGATCCTTTTGCCAAGGGCAAAAGGCTCTGACCCCACCAGCGGCATCAACCGGCGGCATCTCGGGGGCAGAGCCCTTCGCCGTTGGCAAAGGGATCCGACCCCGCGAGAATCACGGCATGACCCTTGCCCCTGCCGAACTGTCCGCCGCCCTCCAGCCCGTTGTCGACCGCGCCTTGTCGCGATTGGCCCAGGCGCTGCCCGAGCCCTCCCCGGCCGACCTGCTGCCGCTGCTGACCCGGCTGGCGGTGGCCAGCGACTTCGCCCTGGATACCCTGGTGCGGCAACCGGCGCTGCTGGCGCAGCTGGCCGCCCCGGGTTGCCCGCCGATCCCGGCGCCGGTGCTTGACCCGCTGCAGCCCAGTGATTGGCCGGCACAGCTGCGGCGCTGGCGTGCGGCGATGTCCACGCGGCTGATCTGGCGCGACCTGGCTGGGCTGGACGACGTGGCGCAGACCCTGGCCGGCGCCACCACCCTGGCCGAGGACTGCCTGCGGCTGGCGCTGGACGCGCTGCAGCAGGAGTTCGCCCAGCGCCACGGTGTGGTTCGCGATGGCGAAGGCGCCCCGCAGCAGCTGGTGGTGTTCGGCCTCGGCAAGCTCGGTGGCGGCGAGCTCAACTTCAGTTCCGATATCGACCTGGTCTACGCCTACCCGCACGGCGGCGAATCCGATGGCCCACGCGCGCTGGCCGCCGAAGAGTATTTCGCCCGCCTCGGCCAGCGCCTGGCCAAGCTGCTGGACGAAACCACGGTCGATGGCTTCAGCCACCGGGTGGACCTGCGGTTGCGCCCGTTCGGCAGCGCCGGCCGCGTCGCGCTGTCGTTCGCGGCAATGGACCAGTACTTCCAGCGTGAGGGCCGCGACTGGGAGCGCTACGCATGGCTGAAGGCGCGCGCGGTAGCCGGCGACATCGCCGCCGGTGAGGCGTGGCTGCAGACGCTGCGCCCGTTCGTCTACCGCCGCTACCTCGATTTCACCGCACTTGATGGCCTGCGCGAGATGAAGGCGGCGATCACCGCCGAAGTCGCGCGCCGCGAGCTGCACGAAGACATCAAGCGCGGCGCCGGTGGCATCCGCGAGATCGAGTTCCTGTGCCAGGCGCTGCAGCTGATCCGCGGTGGTCGCGAACCGGCCCTGCGCGAACGCCGACTGCTGGTGGCACTGGATGCGCTGGTCGCCGCCGGTCAGATCGCGCCGGAGGATGGCGCGGCGCTGCGCGAGGCCTACCTGTTCCTGCGCCGGCTGGAAAACCGCCTGCAGATGCTGCGCGACGCACAGACCCACGTGCTGCCCAGCGATGCATTGGACCGTGAGCGCATCGCCGTCGGCCTCGGCTATCCGGACTGGGACGTACTGCGCGCGGCACTGGCCGTGCAGCAGGCGCGGGTCAGTACCGAATTCGCCGCGCTGCTGGCGCCGCGCAAAGGCCAGGCCGCACCCGACGCACTGGCCAACTACTGGCGCAGCTTGCCCGACGGCAGCAACGCACCGCTGCTGGCCGAAGCCGGCTTCCTCGATGCCAACGGCGCCGACCAGTCATTGCGTGATTTCGCCCAGGGCACCGGCGTGAAGTCCTTGTCCGATGCCGCGCGCGCACGCCTGGACCGTGTGCTGCCGGCGCTGCTGCATGCCGCCACGCGTTCACCGCAACCGGATGCCGCGCTCAAGCGCGTGCTTGGCCTGCTGCAGGCGGTGCTGCGCCGGACCAGTTATCTCGCGCTGCTGGACGAACAACCGAGTGCATTGGCGCGCCTGGTCGATGTGCTGGCGCGCAGTGCGCTGCTTGCCGAACGCTTGGCCGCGTATCCATTGCTGTTGGACGAACTGCTGGACGTGCGCGTGTCCGGGCCGATGCCGGATGCCGCCGGCATGCTGGCCGAGTGCCAGCAGGTGCTGGCGGTGGAGGATCCCGAATCCGCACTGCGCTGGCTCAACGAGACGCGGTTGGCGCTGAGCTTCCGCATGGCGATGGCCACATTGGACGGGCGCCAGGGGGCGGTGGACAGCACGCGGCAACTGGCCGAGCTGGCACAGGCGGTGGTGGTCACCGTGCTGGCGATGGCCGAAGCGGACATGCGTGCCGCACACGGCGAGATTCCCGGTGGCCGCTTCGCGATCATCGGCTACGGCAGCCTGGGTGGGCTGGAGCTGGGTTTCGGTTCCGACTTGGACCTGGTGTTCCTGCACGACAACCCGGCCGGCGTGGACGCCAGCGATGGTGCGCGGCCGTTGGAGCCGGGTCGCTGGTATGCGCGCCTGGCGCAGAAGGTGATGGCGCTACTCGGTGCGGTCACTGCTGCGGGCCGCTTGTACGACATCGACGTGCGCCTGCGCCCGGACGGTGGCAAGGGTTCGCTGGTGTCTTCGTTGGCCAGCTACACCGAGTACCAGCGCGAACGCGCATGGACCTGGGAACACCAGGCCTTGGTGCGCGCACGCGGCGTGGCCGGTGATGCCAGCCTGCTGGCCGACTTCGAACAGGTGCGTGCGCAGACGCTGGGTCGTGAGCGCGATCCGGCGACGCTGTATGCCGATGTGCTGAAGATGCGCGGCCGCATGCGCACCGAACTGGACCGCAGCGATGCCGCGCGGCTGGACCTGAAGCAGGGTGCCGGCGGCGTAGTGGACCTCGAGTTCCTGCTGCAGACCGGCGTGCTGGCGCGCAGCGCGCAGCATGCGGCGCTGTTGGAACCGCGCGATACACCGTCGTTGATCGATGCGCTGGCGGTTGCCGGCTTCCTGCCCGATGCCACCGCGCAGGGGCTGCATGGCGCGCATGCCACGCTGCTGGACGTAGGCCTGGCCTGCACGCTGGATCGGCGCCCGCGATTGGCACCGACCACGCCTGCGATTGAAGACGCGTGCGCAGTGATTACGGCAGCGTGCAGAGCCGCGGCGTTGCCGTTCGGGTGATGCACGGTCGTGCGGGAATGCGCTCTTGGTAGGTGCCAACCTTGGTTGGCACAACCCATCAGCGTTCATGACCCCGGCAACAGCGTGCCAACCAAGGTTGGCACCTACCAAGGCATGTGGGGGTCAGCTGGTGGCGCGCAGCGGTGCCATCTTCCACAGCAGCGCGCGGAACGGCGCCAGCAGGCACACGCCGATGGCCAGCTTCACGGCCAGGTCACCCGCCGCCCAGCTCACCCACGGCAACGCCGAACCGGCAAACGCGATCGACCAGAAAATGGTGGTATCCACCGTCGCGCTGCAGGTGGTGGCCACCATCGGTGCGCGCCACCAGCTGCCACGGCGCAGGCGGTCGAACACGGTGATATCCAGCAGCTGCGCCACGATGAAGGCCGAGCACGAGGCAATGGCGATACGCGGCGTGGCCACCCAGATCGACAGCAGCACCGCCACCAGGAAGCCGATCCACGCCACGCGGCGCGCCGGGCCCGGGCCGAAGCGGCGGTTGATCAGGTTGCTGACCAGGAACGCCACCGGATAGCTGAAGGCACCCCAGGTCAGCCAATCGTTGATCGGGTACTGCACCAGTACGTTGGACAGCAGCACCACCGCGCCCATCGCCAGTACCGCCAGCACCAGGGCGCGCGGGGTCAGCGGGGCAAACAGAGGGGCAGGACGCACGGACATGGCGAGCCAGGGGGACAAAGGGAATCACCCATTATCCGCCCGGCCCGCGCCAAATCCAAAAACGCTCGTTCAGCTTTACAGCGCTTCGCTCATCACATCGCCAGCGGCATAGGCGGTGGGCACATAGGCCAACGCCTGGCCCTGGGCGCTCTTTACGGTCCAACCCGCACCGGCCTCGGTGGGGTCGAAATGCACCTGCTGGCCGACCACAAAGACTGCCGTCTGGTCCTCGTGCACGCGCGCCGGCCAGCGCAGCGTGGCGGTCTGGTCGGCCTTGTCGGGCACCTGCAGCTGTACCTGGCGTTCGCCCGCCGGCGTGGTCTCCACCTTCTTCACTTCCATCGGCGGCAGCGGCACCGCCTTGGTGCGGGCGGCCCGGTTGCTGCGTTCGCTGGCCTTGAACGGCGCCTTGGACAGTTCGGACAGGCCCGCCGATGCGGCAAGGGGCACCGAGACCACGATCACCGAAGTGATCAGCACGCTGGCCTCGCTGCTGTTCAACTGCGGTGCGGCGCCGGCATGGACGGTGGGCACCAGCAGTGCGGAGAGCAGCAGGACGGAAGCAGGAACGCGCAGGCAACGGAACATGGAGACCTCCTGGTCAGAGTGGAGACGGCGGCTCAGCGCCGGGTATCGAAAATGTCGCGCGGGCCGGTGGCCTCGGGCAGGTATTCCAGCGGGCGGCCCTGGTTGTCCTTCACCTGCCAGCCCTGGTCGGTCCCGGTCGGCTCGAAGTTCACGGTCTGGCCTACGGTGAACTGCACGGCGGGATCGCCGGGGCGCTTCGGCCACTGCATCGACGCGGTGTTCTGCGGGTTGTTGGCATCACGCAGCAGCACCTCGCGGCGGCCGTCGACGGTGGTGGCGATGGCGCTCACCTGCATCTGCGGCAGCTTCACCGATGCGCCATGGCCGGGCGGCAGCCCGGCATCCTGGGCTTCCCTGGCAGCGGCGGCGCGCGCTGAAGCAACCAGGGGGGCGGACATTTCCAGGCTCGGCCCCTGCGGACCCGGGTCCTGCAGGATGATGATGCGGCGTTCGGCATGGGCAGTGTTCGCGCCGAGCAGGCCGGCAACCATCACCATCGACATCAGGGAAACAAGCAGCGGACGCATGTCGTTCTCCTCGCGGGATTCAGGGCGTGGCGGCAGCAGCACCGGCCACCGGCACATGGGGGATCACCAGTTCCTGCTGCAGCTGGCTGCGCTGGTGCAGGAAGTCGAACACCGATTCCACCGTCACCACCGAATAGTTGCCGGAGATGCGTTCGCCGGCCGGATGGTCGGTGGTGGTGGCGTTGGCCACGAACAGGCGCGCACCCACGCGCTTGCCCAGGCCGATATGCAGCACGCTGGGCTGGTACTTCTGCTGGCGCAGCCACTGCTGTGCCTGCTCGCGTTTGACGATGGCCGGCGCGCCATCGGCCTGCGCCATCGCTGCAGCCAGCACTTCCAGCACCCACTGGTTGGAGTTCTGGTAGTCGGTGGCGAACGGGTAGGCGACCACGTTGTACCTGGTCTCGTGCAGCGCCTTGGGCTGGATCGACGGCGACACCAGCATCGCCTTCAATGCAGCACGCAACGGCGCCGAAGGCACACCAATGCGCAGGTCGGTATGCCCGCCGCTCTCGCCGACGAAGTTGCCGAGGCCTTCGTGGTACAGCTGCGAGCTGTCGGTCTTGCAGCGGTTGAGCAGGTGCATCGCACGCCAGCGGCCATCGTCTTCGCGCAGCAGGAAGGCCAGGTGGCTGTGGCGCAGGCCGTAGCGGCTCAGGTCCTGGCCACCGCGTGCGGCGACCACCACATCCACATCGGGCAGGGCGTCCAGGCGTTCGGCGGTGGTCCAGGCCACGTCCAGCATCGCCGCCTGCGAGGCGACGCTGGGGTAGCGTTCGCGGCATTCGGTGCTGTTGGCCCATGCGGGCGCGGTCGCCAGCAGGCTGGCGATCAGCAGGGCGGCGCGGGGCAGGCGGGAGAAACGATCCATGTTGGTACCTTCAACGGCGGGCAGGCCCGCGCGCCGATCATACGCCGCTCAGCGCAGCGGGCGGTCCACGCCCTTGCGCTTGAGCTCGCGGTCGCAGGCCTCGCTGATCGGCGCGATCGGCAGCGGTGGGCGCTCGCCAGTCTTAGGATCGCGCAGCGCTGGCTGTTCGCGGTAGGCGTCCAGCTGCTGCTGGCACTGGTAGGAAATCGGGTCCAGCTCGGTGGGCGCGGTGGAGCAGGCAGCGAGCAGGGCCAGCGGCAGCAGGAGCAGGGTACGCATGAAGGCATTCGGTCCGATGGGGGACACCGGACTCTAACGGTATGGGCAGATTGAAATGTTCAGAAATCGCTGTGCATCCGGGTAACGGAGGGCTGGACCATGTCGGGGGGCTTGGGCCACGACGGGCGTTGGGCCACGGGGGGGGCCTGGGCTGCGGCGGGGTAGAGTCGACTCTTAGTCGACTACCGCGCGCAGCGCGGGGTTTCCAGCGGTATCGCAAACAGCAGTCGACTAACAGTCGACTCTACCCAGTCGACTTCCTGCCCGGGTCATCGCGCAAGCCCCAGCCGCGCTTTCACTTCCGCCGCCACGCGCGCGGTTTCGCGCAATGGCTCGATGCGGTCGTACTGCCAGTCCAGCCAGTGCGCCTGCAGCCGCCCGCGTTCGCGCAGCTGCTGCTGGAAGCGCGCCAGGCGGCCCTGCGCGGTATCGGCCAGCGCCACCATCACCGGCATGCGCGTGGCACAGGCTTCAGAGAGCAGGTTCACCGAATCGGGCGACACCACCACGCGGTTGGCCCAGCCGAGCAGGCCGCCATAAGGGTTCACCCCGTCGCCGCCGTCGCCCCAGATCACATGCGGCAGGTCTGCGAACGTCGCGCGCAGGATCTCGGCCAAGGCCGGCGGCGTGCGGCGCGAGGTGGTAGCCAGCAGGCTGCCACCCTCGCTGCGGATCTGGTCGGCCAGCGCACGGAAGACAGCGACCATCGCCGCCTCGTCCCACGGCGCCAGCGGGGTTGGCCCGCCCACCAGCAGCGCGGTGCGCGGGCCGGGCAGAGTACTGAAGCCGGCGAACGCGGCGCGGCCCCACGCAAGCCAGTCATCGTCCACCGGGTTTAGGCTGCCGAGCAGCGTCAACACATTGCTGCCGCGCAGGGCGTCGTGCTCGGGCACTACCACCACATCCCAGTGGCGTGCGCCGATGCGCGGGTCCAGGATCTGCACCACCTGGCTGCCACGGGCACGCAGCACGCGCAGCGCGCCGGCGGCCTGGCGGCCACAGCCGATCGCCAGCGCCGGGGATTCGGCGGCCAGTGTCGCGAAGGCCTCGCCGTAGCCGTTCACATCGCCTGGCAGACGCCGTGGTGAGACCCAGCGCCAGGGGGCGCGCGGCTGCAGCACCAGCGGCCGATGGGTGCCCTGGCGCAGCGCCGAGGCCAGCGCGACCGCCTGGCGGACATTGCCCGCGCGGCCGTCAGTGACCGTCCAGGGCGCACTCGATCGTTTCACCATTGGCATTAATTCGTTTCAGCCCTGCTGGGTGTTGCAACAGTCGCGACACTCTACACTGCGGCTCGTCGATTCGCCCCGCGCCGCCCGCGGGCACTGACTTCCCTTCGCCGCCCTGGAGATCCACCGATGTCCCACGCGCTCGACGCTGCTGCCCTCGATCAGCTGTTCCGTACTGCCCGCACCCAGAATGCTTTCCTGGACAAGCCGGTTCCTGAGAGCCTGTTGAAGGAACTGTACGACCTGGTGAAGTGGGGCCCGACCGCCGCCAACACCACGCCGGCCCGCTTCGTCTTCGTCACCTCGAAGGAAGCCAAGGAAAAGCTGGCCCCGGCCCTGTCCGAAGGCAACCTGGCCAAGACCATGGCCGCCCCGGTCACCGTCATCATCGGCTTCGATCTGGACTTCCACGAGAAGCTGCCCTACCTGTTCCCGCACACCGATGCCAAGGCCTGGTTCGACGGCCCGCAGGAAGGCCGCCACGAAGCCGCCATCCGCAACGGCAGCCTGCAGGGCGCCTACCTGATCCTGGCCGCACGCGCGCTGGGCCTGGATGCCGGCCCGATGTCGGGCTTCGATCCGGGCAAGGTGGACGAAGCGTTCTTCGCCGGTACCTCCATCAAGTCGAATTTCCTGGTCAACCTGGGTTACGGTGACCCGGCGGGCCTGTTCCCGCGTCTGCCGCGCCTGTCGTTCGACGAAGCGGCGCGCATCGCGTAAGTCGTTGTATCGGTTTCGGGCCCGTCGTCCCGCGGCGGGCTCTTGCTGCACTGTGTACCCACCCTACGATCCGGAGAGTTCCTGAGATGAGCGCCACCCGTAAACTGCTGCTGCCGCTGGCCCTGACCCTGGCCATCGCCGCCTGCTCCAAGCCGGCCGACACCGCTGCCCCGGCCGCCGATGCCGCCGCCCCGGCCACCACCGAGCAGGCCGCCACCCCGGCTGCCGATGCCGCTGCTGCCGCCCCGGCCGCCGAAGCGATCAAGATCGCCTCGGGCACCTACAAGCTGGACCCGACCCACACCGACGTGCTGGCCCAGTGGAGCCACTTCGGCTTCTCCAACCCCAGCGCGCACTTCGGCAATGTTGAAGGCACCCTGGTGTACAACGCCGAAGACGTGACCAAGTCCACCGTGGAAGTGAAGCTGCCGCTGAGCGGCCTGAACAGCTTTACCGCCAAGTTCGACGAGCACCTGAAGAGCGCCGACTTCTTCGACGCTGCCAAGTTCGCCGATGCCACCTTCAAGAGCACCAAGGTGGAAGCGGCCGGCACCAACAAGCTGACCGTCACCGGCGAGCTGACCATCAAGGGCATCACCAAGCCGGTCACCCTGGACGTCACCGTGAACGGCGGCGGCGAGCACCCGATGGCCAAGGTTCCGGCCGCCGGCTTCGATGCCACCACCACCCTGAAGCGCAGCGATTTCGGCGTCGGCGCGTATGCCCCGAACGTCAGCGATGAAGTGAAGATCCGCATCACCACCGAAGCCACCGGCGAAAAGCCGGCCGCTTGATGCACCCCGCTCACTCGTCGTGAGAAGGCAGAAGGCCCGCTGAAAAGCGGGCCTTCTTTTTTGGGGGATGCGATCCGCGTCGATGGCGCGTGGAAACTCCGCACTGCGTGGGAAACCTGCACTGCGCGGAAAACCTGCTTTGGTAGAGTCGACTGTTAGTCGACTGCTCTTCGCGGGATGCCAAAACCCCGCGCTGCGCGCGCGAGTCGACTAACAGTCGACTCTACCGCGGGTCGGTTGCATCACACGCTGGCCGGTTCCGTCACATCGTGGGCGGCGCTGTCAGCGCAGCGCGCCCAACCATGCCACGCACGCTTCGCTCGGGCTCTGCTTGGCCTTCACCGCCAGCCCGCTCACGCGCACGAAGGTCTGCGCCGCCTGCGCCACCACCTGGCGGGCGATCAACGCGGCCTGCTTGGTCGCAGCCTGCTGCTTGCGCAGCTGCACGATGTGCACCGACGGGCGGCCCACCGGCGCGTACTTCTGGTCGCGACGTAGTACATCGGCCACCTGCGCCACTTCGAACTCGGCCTGCAGGTAGCGGTGCTGCGCTTCCACTAGCTCGCGCAGCGGCGTACGCAGTGCGGCGGTGTCGGCGAAGGCGGCCAGTGCCGCATCGCAGGCGGCGTCATCGGCGAAGCGGGTACGCAGCGCGTCCACGCTGGCCAGGGTCAGTTTGGCCATGTGGGCCTCGTTGCTGCAGGAAAGGAGCGCGATTGTCGCATTGCTTGGCGTGCTCCGGGCCGTGAGGCTTCCGCTTTGGTAGAGTCGACTGTTAGTCGACTGCTCTTGGCGCGATGCCGGAAACCCCCGCGCTGCGCGCGTTAGTCGACTAACAGTCGACTCTACCTGGCTGGCATTTCAGGCGCAGCCGCACCCACGGAAGGAAGACCCATGCAGGACGCGCAGTACTGGTTGAACGAATTCTGGTCGGGCCTGAGCGTGCTCGATCTGCTGGGCGGCAGTCTGCTCGGCACGCTGCTCGGCCTGGTGCTGGGCATCCTCGGCTGGCGCTGGCTGCATCGTCGTGGTTGGTTGCAGCGGCGCAAGCGCTGGCATCACTGGCTGCTGGCCAGCTACGTGGTGCTGCTGCCGCTGGCCACCGCCTTCTTCGGCCTGCAGCTGGGGTTCACTGCCGGTGCGCATCGCGCGCTGTTCAAGCAGCTGGATCACTTCCAGCCGCACCTGCAGACGCTGGTGGAAGGCTGGAGCGAAGGCTTCACCGACTCACTGGACGACCCACGCATGCGCGATGCATTGCGCAGCCAGGGCACGGTGGGCGATGTGGCCGACTCGATCGCCTCGGCCTATCTGAGCGAGCACCCGCTACCCGGCCTCGACCGTCTTGGCAACGGCCCGTTGGCACGCGGCACCGGCTGGGTGATCGGCAAGGTACGCGAGGGCCTGTTACGCGGCATGGTGGAAGACACGCTGGTGGAACGGGCCGGTACCCTCGGCCTGGAACCCAAGGTGGTGCGCGAGGCGCTGACCATGCACGTGGATGAGCTGCTGCACACCCGTGGCGTGCTGCGGCTGGTGAAGGCGCAGATCAACGGCATGATGCCCGGCGTGTACTTCGGGCTGCTGCTGCCGTTGTTGATCATCGCGCTGCTGGTGGCGCTGGAGATCTGGGCCGCGCAGCGGTTCGGGTGGACGCGGCAGGGGGCGCCCCGTGCTCCTGTAGAGCCGAGCCCATGCTCGGCTCATCGCGCGTAGCGCGAGGGTGGATCGAAAAGCAGCCGAGCGTGGGCTCGGCTCTACATGGTCAAAGGCGTGCGGACCAACGGTCCGCACCCACCAGGGAAGATGCATGGCCGCCGATGACCCCTGTAGAGTCGAGCCATGCTCGACTCATCGCGCGTAGCGCGAGGGCGGATCGAAAAGCAGCCGAGCGTGGGCTCGGCTCTACATAGTCAAAGGCGTGCGGACCAACGGTCCGCACCCACCAGGGAAGATGCATGGCCGCCGATGACCCCTGTAGAGCCGAGCCCATGCTCGGCTCATCGCGCGTAGCGCGGGGGCGGATCGAACAGCAGCCGAGCGTGGGCTCGGCTCTACAAGGTCAAAGGCGTGCGGACCAACGGTCCGCACCCACCGGTTGCACGGTCAATCGCCGTCGGTTTCGTCGGGGTGGGCCTTCCAGTAGCCGGTGGAACGGATCCAGTCGCGCGGCACGCCCAGGTGGCCTTCGATGAACTTGCGCATCATCCGCGCACGGCGTGATTCGGTGGCGATCCAGTAGAAGACATCACCTTCCGGCGCCTCGAAGTCGGTCAGCATGTCTTCCAGCAGCGTACTGCTGGCCGCAGGGAAGCCGTTGCGCTCCAGCCAGTGGATGCGCACGTTCTCGTACTGCGGCAGGTCCTGGCGCTCGGCCTCGTCGCGCACTTCGATGAAGGCCTGCACCTCGGCACCGTCCGGCAGCACGTCCAGCCAGCGGGCGATCGCTGGCAACGCAGTCTCATCGCCGATCAGCACATAGGCGTCGTAGCTGTCGGCTACGACGAACGAACCGCGCGGGCCGCCGATCACCAGCGTGTCGCCCGGCTGGGCGCGTTCGGCCCACGGCCCGGCAATACCCTGGTCGTGCAGCACGAAGTCGATGGCCAGCTCGCCGGTTTCGTGGTCCCACCAGCGCGGGGTGTAGTCGCGGGCCGGCGAATGCTCCTTGCCTTCCGGGTAGCGCGGGCCCTCGGCGGTCATGGTCGGCAGCACCATCTCGCCCGCAGCGTTGGGGAAGAACAGCTTGATGTGGTCGTCGGCGCCGGGCGAATCGAAGCCGGCCAGTTCGTCGCCGCCCAGCACGATGCGGCGCATGTGCGGGGTGACTTCTTCGGTGCGCAGCACGGTCAGTTCACGGAAGCGCACATCCAGGCGCAGGCGCGTGTTGTTGTGTTCGGTCATGGGGATACCTGTAAAGGTGTCGCGCGGGAGCGCGCGGCGTAGGGGAGGACCTGGCGGGCGTCAGTCTGGCTGGGTCGTTGAAATCGGTGGTTGCTCGCTACCGGCCGTACCGTTGAGCAGGGCCGAGGCCCGCGTCAGCAGTGCCGCCACTTCGTCCGCCTCACCCTCGGCCCAGCGGCCGTGGTGATGCACCAGCGCCCGCTTGAACTCGTGCAGGGCGCCGGCCAGCGGCGCCGGCAGCGAGGCCTTGGTGATCTCGCGGGCACGGTCGAAGGCGCGTCGCTGCGCCAGCCGCACCTGGGTGCGCTGCACCTTCAGCTCGAACTCGCCGGCGGCGGTGATGCGGAAGATCCGCTTGCCGTCCACTTCCTCGGCCTCGATCCAGCCGGCCTGCTCGAAGCTGGCCAGCAGCGGGTACATGGTGCCGGCGCTGGGCGTGTAGGCCTGCATGAACTGGTTGCTGATCAGCTGCATCAGCTCGTAGCCATGGCGCGGCTGCTCGCCGATCAGGGCCAGCACCAGCAGGCGCAGGTCGCCGCGGCTGAGCACGCGCGGCTGGCCGTTGCGACGGGGTACCGCCGAATCGGTGGAACGGGCTCTGGGAGAGGGGCTTCGGCTCATTTCGATATATCGGTAAACGAGTGTTAAAACGATATATCGATACGTCGAAAGCGACAACACCCGATCCGGCCACAAGCAGGTCCAATTTGGGCCACGGCCAGCCCCACTCACAGCAAAAGGGGCGCCCCTTGCGAGGCGCCCCGGCGATGCTGTGGAAGGGAGCAGGGCCATCGGGCCCATCACTCGCGACCCACCCTGGGCCCGCGGCCGGCATCGATCCAGAGGCAGATGCGACACGTTGTCGCCGGTTCAGAACCGCCGCCCGGCGCCCACCTACGGCGGTGCCGGAGTTGCCCTACAACCGTCATCGGCAGCGGTAACACTGCGTCCTGCACATGGGCGCAGCAGCCCGCAAGCGACAGCCCGCGCAGCTGCCAAGGCCCGCCGCAGGGCCATCAGTGGGCCCGGCAAGCCCCTTGCGGACACTGGCCGGTTGCATCCATACGCCTGCGTAGCCAAGTGACGAAAGCCCTTGGTGCGCTACACTTTGCGGTCTAGAAATCTATACAACAGTCGCGCGCGTGCGTGCGGTTATGGGAGCGCTAATGAACTGGTTGAACGAGGTGCTGAACAACGACCCGAATCCTGTGGAAACCCAGGAGTGGATCGAGTCGTTGAAGGCCGTTATTGATGTCGAGGGCTCCGAGCGCGCGCATCAGCTGCTGGAAGGCATGGTGGAACTGACCCGTCGTTCGGGCGCCTACCTGCCGTTCTCTCCCACCACCGAGTACGTCAACACCATCGAGCCGCAGCTCGAGGCCAAGAGCCCGGGCAATGCCGAGCTGGAATGGCGCATCCGTTCGATCATCCGCTGGAACGCGATGGCCACCGTGGTGCGCGCCAACCGCAAGCCGGGTGACCTGGGCGGCCACATCGCCTCGTTCGCCTCCGGTGCGACCCTGTACGACGTGGGCTTCAACCACTTCTGGCGCGCCCCGAGCGAAAACCACCCGGGCGACCTGCTGTTCATCCAGGGCCACAGCGCCCCGGGCATCTACGCACGTTCCTTCCTGGAAGGCCGTATCAGCGAAGAGCAGCTGGACAAGTTCCGCATGGAAGTGGACGGCGGTGGCCTGTCCTCGTACCCGCACCCGTGGCTGATGCCGGACTACTGGCAGACCCCGACCGTGTCGATGGGCCTGGGCCCGCTGGCCGCCATCTACCAGGCGCAGTTCATGCGCTACCTGGAAAACCGTGGCCTGATCGAGAAGTCCGACCGCAAGGTGTGGTGCTTCATCGGCGACGGCGAGAGCGACGAGCCGGAAACCCTGGGTGCCATCGCCCTGGCCGGCCGTGAAGGCCTGGACAACCTGATCTTCGTGGTGAACTGCAACCTGCAGCGCCTGGACGGCCCGGTGCGCGGCAACGGCAAGATCATCCAGGAACTGGAAGGCGTGTTCCGTGGCGGCGGCTGGAACGTGATCAAGCTGCTGTGGGGCGGTTACTGGGATGCCCTGCTGGCCAAGGACACCAATGGCGTCCTGAAGAAGCTGATGATGGAAACCGTCGACGGCGAATACCAGAACTGCAAGGCCTTCGGTGGCGCGTATACCCGCGAGCATTTCTTCGGCAAGTACCCGGAGACCGCCGCGATGGTCGCCGGCCTTTCCGACGACGACATCTGGCGCCTGAACCGTGGTGGCCACGACCCGCACAAGGTGTACGCCGCCTACCACCAGGCCGTGAACACCAAGGGCATGCCGACCGTCATCCTGGCCAAGACCGTGAAGGGTTACGGCATGGGCAGCGCCGGTGAAGCGCTGAACCCGACCCACCAGACCAAGAAGCTGGACGACGAAGCGGTGCGCCACTTCCGCGACCGCTTCAACATTCCGGTGACCGACGCGCAGCTGGCCGACGGCCAGGTGCCGTTCTACCACCCGGGCCCGGATTCGCCGGAAGTGCAGTACCTGCAGGAACGCCGTGCCGCGCTGGGCGGTTACCTGCCGCAGCGCCGCCGCAAGGCTGACAAGACCTTCGTGGCACCGAAGCTGGAGGCCTACGACCGCCTGCTGAAGAGCAGCGGCGAGCGCAGCTACTCCACCACCATGGCCTTCGTGCAGAGCCTGAACATCACCCTGCGCGACAAGGAACTGGGCCCGCACATCGTGCCGATCGTGGCCGACGAAGCCCGTACCTTCGGTATGGAAGGCCTGTTCCGCCAGATCGGCATCTACGCGCCGTTCGGCCAGAAGTACAAGCCGGTCGATGCCGACCAGCTGATGTTCTACCGCGAAGACCAGAGCGGCCAGGTGCTGCAGCAGGGCATCAGCGAGCCGGGCGCGATCAGCTCGTGGATGGCCGCCGGTACCAGCTACTCGGTCAGCAACGTGCCGATGCTGCCGTTCTACATCTACTACTCGATGTTCGGCTTCCAGCGCGTGGGCGACATCGCCTGGCAGGCAGCGGACATGCGTACCCGCGGCTTCCTGCTCGGTGGCACCGCCGGCCGCACCACGCTGAACGGTGAAGGCCTGCAGCACGAAGATGGCTTCAGCCATCTGGTGGCCGGTGGCATCCCGAACGTGCGCAGCTACGACCCGACCTTCGGCTTCGAAGTGACGGTGGTTCTGCAGCACGGCACCAAGCGCATGATGGAAGACCAGGTGGACGAGTATTACTACGTCACCCTGATGAACGAGAACTACACCCACCCGGAAATGCCGGAAGGCGCGGCCGAAGGCATCGTCAAGGGCATGTACCTGCTGACCGACGCCGGCAAGCCGAAGAAGGGCGAGCTGCGCGTGCAGCTGCTGGGCTCGGGCACCATCCTGCGCGAAGCCATTGCCGCGGCCGAGCTGCTGGACAAGGACTTCGGCGTGACCGCCGACATCTGGAGCTGCCCGAGCTTCAACGAACTGCGCCGCGATGGTTTCGACGTGGAACGTGCCAACCGCCTGCATCCGGAAGGTGAGCAGCGCAAGGCCTACGTGACCGAGCTGCTGGAAGGCCGCCAGGGCCCGGCGATTGCCGCCACCGACTACGTGCGTGCGTATGCGGACCAGATCCGTGCGTTCGTGCCGATGAGCTACACGGTGCTGGGTACGGATGGTTTCGGCCGTTCGGATACGCGTGCGAACCTGCGCCGGTTCTTTGAGGTTGACCGGTACTACATCGCGCATGCCGCGATTGCGGCGCTGGCGAAGGAAGGGAAGATGACCGCGAAGGATGTGGCCCGGGCGATCAAGCAGTACAAGATTGATCCGGAGAAGGCTAATCCTGTTGGGGTTTGATTACGCGGGGCCCCCTCTTTGAGGGGGCCTTTTTTTTGCCTGGCAGAAGGGAATTGCATGGCTAAGAAGGTGACACTTGACGCGATGATTCAGCGCGAAGATTTTGCTGTATCAGACGAAAACTTTGAACTGGAACTAATTAGAGATTTTCCGATCTCCAACCTTGCTCCGGGTTCTCACATTCTAAAAATGCTAAGGAAGCCGGATTTTCAGAGAGAAACCAATCAGTGGACTCCCGAGCAGCTGGTCACTTTCATCGCGAGTTTTTTGGATAACGAAGTTATTCCATCGATAATTCTTTGGAAATCACCAAGCTATATATTTGTTATCGATGGTGGTCACAGGCTTAGTGCCCTTCGAGCATGGATGGAGGATGACTACGGCGATAGGGCGATATCGACCGACTTCTACAAAGGCGAAATCTCTGATGAGCAGAAGGCTACGGCAAAAAGGGTCCGCCAGCTTGTCGAGCAGCGGGTTGGTCGATATACAACGTTGGCGGGATTGGTGGGAAGCAAGGATAATGCTGATTCAGTCTCAATCGTCCGCGCTGGAAGGCTCGCAACTCGGCCGCTGAACTTGCAGTGGGTTCAAGGTAGTGCTGCAACTGCGGAAACATCATTCTTTAAGATCAATTCTCAGGGAACACCTCTAGATGACGTTGAGGAGCTACTTATCCGTCATCGCAGGAAGCCAATAGCAATTGGTGCTCGCGCGATTCTCAGGGCGGGAACAGGGCACCAGTATTGGTCCGCATTTTCAGAGAAGGTGCGTAAGCAAATTGAAGTCGCAGCCGAAGAGCTCAACGTTCTACTTTTCCAGCCAGAGGCAAGTCCTCCCCTGCGGACACTAGACGTTCCACTCGGAGGCGCTGTATCCCCTGTTGATGCGCACGCGCTTCTTATCGAATATCTTTCGATTACTGGCAGCTCCTCATCGAATCCAGAGTCTTTGGAGTCTCAGGATGATGATGAAAAGGGTGAGAAAGTCGTAGTTCTTCTGCGGCGTGCTCGCGAGGTGACAAGTCGGATCACAGGAAATAGCGCAGGAAGCTTGGGGCTCCATCCGGCAGTCTATTTCTATAATGAAAGAGGAAAGTACAATAGATTCCTTTTCTTGGGCTTGGCATCAGTTTTTGCAGCTGCGATAAGGAATGGGAATTCTGAGCTATTCAGGCGTTTCACAGATGCAAGGTCTGGAATAGAGAAATTTTTGGTCGATAACAAGAATATACTTGGGCTTGCGCTGCAGAATACGAGCAAGGCGCAGCGTGTTCCCAGGATGCAGTCGCTTTTCAGTTTCCTTATTCAAGAGTTCTATCTCCATAAACGGATTCCATCGCTAAATCACGCGCTTTCAGAAGTTGGTTTCCGGGGGAAGTTGCTCGATCTTGGTGAGCAGGTAGCGAATGGCGCATTTTCAGATGATGTGAAGTCGCAGCTCTTTATCTCGGAAGCGCTAAAGTGCTCACTCAAGTGCCCGCTATGTGACGGCTACCTCATCCCGTCAAGGTCGGTGTCGTTCGATCACAAGAAGAGAAAACGAGAGGGAGGGAAAGGGGATCTGAGTAACGCGCAGATGACGCATCCTTTCTGTAATACCGGCTATAAATCGTGATTTATTCTTCTGGGCGCTATTCTGGCGCCCAGAAGAAAAGAGGGCGCTCCGCCGTAAGTGAAGCTACGGGTAATCAACGCCTTCGCTCACCTTATCTCTTGAATGCCATTTTGGAGGGGACTGAGCGTCAACTTTTGCAGTGCGATCCAGCATTCCTCTCGCTTCGCCCACTCGCTGATCATCCTTCCCTTCGCTGATGCATGAAGTGCGGCATTAACCTCTTTGGCCCACAGCCGAATCTGATCCTTAAAGCCCTCCGAGAGGCCCTGTTGCTCCCAGATTCGCATCAAGTCAACCTTTGCGCCGTGCTGCCGGGACAGTAGTGCAACCAGATAAATGGCAACATTGCCCTGGAATGCCGGCAGCAGTGGTCGGACGAGCGATTGAACCTGCTTGAAGAGGATGACTTTGGCAATCATCTGCTTGAATCCAGTTGCATCCGGGACTACCGACTCTCCACGCTCTTCCCGTTCTTTCACATCGTCCATGAATCGGGCGAAGTTCTTCTGACCGCCGAGGCTAGCCTGATCTGGTCGTCCATCCCAAGAATTCAAGAACTTGGCGAGGTCTGTCTTGACCAAGCGACGTGCCGGAGGAATTACTGCGGTCTTGAGGGTGCGATACTTGGCGGGCGTGCTGCCCTCGCGCGACAACTTGGTGTTGTAGCTGCCCGAAGCGCGTTCATAGAACCAGCGGCCGACACCATCTGGGAGGTAGACGGTGTCAGACAGTTTCTCGAGTTCAACGTGGAACGGTGAATTAGCAGACAGATCGGACTGTTTGACAGTATTCTGGCTGTTCGCGAACCGCGAAATGTCGCTGATAAGCGCTTCTTCTGCGGCGGAGTTGTCCGTCTTGAGGATTACGACCTTCGCCGGCACCTGAACCTTGGACAAGTCGGTATCTGCAAACTTCTTCTTGGTGAAGTAGATGGATGCAGTCGTCTGGCCACCGTTGACGATCTGCATGCCCTTCAGCCACGCAATGCCAGGTCCACCATCGCTGGTCTTTCCTAGGCTGACTTCGTCGGCGACCACGACGATGCCATTGTTATAGGCGACAAACTTCTCTGGTTCTGAGCGCAGCGTGGCCTGGATGCCCTTGTTCACCTTTCCTGTTGCACTCAGGAACGAGCGCACATTTGCCTCAAGAAGTCGGGCGCCGTACTTGTCATACAGGTGGCGCAGCACGTCGGCCGGGAAGACGGTCATTGCGTAGTCATAGCTGTCTTCCTCGCCCCGGATATAGACGCACGGGAGCGGGGTGCCTGCCACTTCCTCAAAGTTGACTACGAGCTCATCCCTTGGCCTTCCCTCCGACAGATGACGGTTGAGCCGTTCGATGTCCATCACCTCAAGTCGCACGGTCCGACCGCCGACTTCCTGCGACTTGAAATTCTTGGTCTTTACCTGGCCGTCCGTAAGTACGTAGATACGGATTTCCTCGAATTCCCGATAGCCGCGCTCGATATGCACTGCGAGTTCGTAGGCATCGTTCGACGGATCGAGGGCCTTGGACATTCTGCCCTGAGCGGACTGGGAAAGGAACCGGAAGCAATACTCCGCAGCCTGCTTTGCCTCTGAATCTGGAACGGCCTGGACAGTTTCCGAATTCTTGTAGGAAGTCACGAACAGGTCCAGGCGCTCGCCATCCTCAGAGACGGAGTATCCACTCAGCTTGATGTTTCCCACATGGACGCGAGTATCGACGTGGCAGACCTGTGGCTCATATGTCATGCCAATTTCTTCCATGTGACGCATTGCTATCTCAGTAAATACCAGGTCCGGAAAGGGGTAGGCGGTACCGGAGACGGACATGCGTTCGTCAATATCATCCTGCACTTCTGCGCGGATCTGCGAAAGGAAATCGGTCAATTCCATTGATTCTTTACTCCAAGGCTGTTCGAAATATCGGCGTAGGTGGACGCTACAACGGGGAGGCTATCCAGATCCATCGAATAACGTGCCTCATGAATTGCTGATGGTACGTTTGAGCGAGTGAGGCGAGGCGAGTCAGCGCCTACGATTCGATATGTAAGTTCATTGCACCGGAAACGCCTTGTGTACTCGCTGCGAGTCATGTCCATGTAGCCAGCAGAGACAAGCCGGCTGTTCAGCAAGGCACTTGCACCTGGATCGTGAAGCAGTCCGGCAATCTGGTCGATCAAGTCGGGGAGAGTTGCACCATCACCCAGCTGAGCCAGACGAACCGCCGCAACATAGAGTGGCTGGTGCATGCTGTCATCCAATTGGTCAAGGTTGGCTATCCTCGCCATGAACCCTGCCGGCGCCATGGTTGTCTTTACTTCGATAGCACCATCGCCGAGCATGAAGTCGTGGAGCCCCTCATCAGGTCCGGCCCAGCTGTCTAGGGCGTCGAACTCTGAAACGCCATCGTTCAGGAGGTCTCGAAGAACCAGAAGTTCTCCAAATAGCCCAATCTCTTCCTCCGTTGAAAGGACACCATCGCTATCGCGCTTCATGAAGGCTTGCCAAGCACGGATCCTGGATATCATCGCGCTATGAATTCGCAGACCATCCTGTGCTGACGAGCTCTCCATCAGATTGACCAGATCCACCGCGACCTTCGTAAAGAGCTCAAGCGCCCCTGACTCCTGGCGCACCAAGGCAAACCAGGTATGGTCAGCGGGGTAGCCATGAAGCTCCGTGCTTATGAGACTGAATCCCTGTCCGCGCGGGAGCTGAAATGGCTGGACGGGTAGGTTTCCCCTGATACCGACGAGGACGCTCTCCTCATTCCGCGAGCCACGACGACCTGCCATCACACAGCAGTTGCCGAGACTGAAAAGCTCGATAACTCTCCAACCATCCCGTGCGGCTTGGCCGCTCAGCGCGCGCCAGGCGGCGGCCAGCTCTGTGTCACTGCTGGAACGGAGCATTGATGCTCTCTCCGGCGGTGTTGTTAAGGACGTGATCGGAGAAGTCGGAGTAATCGCTCTCCCAACCGACATTGTTTACTTTGTAGGGGATCTTGATCATTGAACTGCTACCAGGGAAGCTCACAGCAAATGCGAGAACGGGCGGGGCATTCTTGAGGAACTTGGGACGGCCCCAATCCTTGCCTTCCTTTGCTCCGGCTCGCCCTGAGTCAAGTACATACAGGATAAGGAGCCCCTTCTCCGGTTCTCCCTTCACGCCAGTTACTCCTTCACCGCGGACATGCCGGAGTGCAACACCCGTTGGAGATTCTGGCGGGATCGCGCTCTTCTTCTGCTTCTTCTTTTCCCAAGTTGAGACGCTGAGCGCCAGAGCAGCTTTCCACTGCTCCGTGCTCACATCAATAGACTCGTCTGTGGGATCAAGCAGCACGCCAATTGAGTATCTGTCCGTTGGCTCCGTATCGGCCATTCGTCTGGCCATGCCTATGCTGATTCCAGGAGCGAGCTCATGGCGTTCCCCAGATCTGGTTCCTAGGACCGCAACGCTCCATTGCGTAAGTTCATTCCCTTCCGCCATCTTGCGGATGAACTCGGCAAGAACCTTGCTGTTCACGCGGTACGCTGATGCCAAGGTGCTATAGCCATCCAGGAAATCAACAACGGAAGCCACCGGAACGTCCTTCCAAAGATGCCCATGCCATTCCTTGACGCCTCCATCGAACTGGGCCGCTACAGTCTCCCTCTGGCTCGGTTCACCCATCTGCGCCACCAGCCGGCTGGCTGTGTTCAGATTACGGTTCAGGACTGCGGGATCAATTGGGAACGTAACTGTCTGAACAAGTTCTCCGCTATACGAAAGGTGCAGTGTCTTCGCACTTCGCATCTTGATCTGCGATGTGACCATCATCTCGGGATGAGACTGGACCTTGAGGCCAAACTCTCTGGGGGTGGCCCCAGAGTTGGCCATAAGATCGAACTCTTCTCTCAACTCCGCTGATGCATCCGAGATGTGCTTGAACCAGCGGATGAGGTCCGGTGATGTATAGAGGCGGCAGAGGTCAAGATAGCCCGGGCGATATCCGAACCACCGACCCATCTGCATCAACGTGTCGTACATTTTTGATGCACGCAGGAAGTAGCTTGTGCAGAGCCCTTCCAGCGTAAGGCCGCGCGCTAGCTTGTCGCCACCGATGGCGATGACTTTTAGGCCTCGATCCTTGTTCTGCTCGTAATCCAGAGCATCCTTGGCAGTTCCGTTGATCATTCGAACTTCGATGTCATCGAGTACACCAGGAAGCGCGGACATGACGTCTTGCCAAGTGGCATCGGCGCTGGGAACGTCGCCCAAGCCAAGTTCACGAACCGTTGAAGAAGCAGGAAGGAAGTCACGGTTCCACAGGTCCTGCAGGTTCGATAGGGTGTCAGTGTGTTCTATCCCGCGCCCAATCGCTTGCCGCGCATGCTTGACGTAACCGTCAATGTCGGCTTTTACCACCTTCTGGACGTTGTTGAATCGCGTCACGTGAACAAGCATCGAGCTATGCTTCTTTCCTTGTCCCCGGAGCTTCCTGACAGCGCATGCCAGGATAAAGGAGTCGACTGCCTCCCTTAGGCTTGGTGGCAGCGCGTGTTCCTTGCTCCACACCGGGACATGGTCGATCTTGTGGCCCGGAGGCATCCAGCCAGTGGTCTTGTCGTCTGACTGGTAGTCACCCACAGGTCGGGTCAGGGGAAGTTGCCCCTTGCGACCCTCCGGAGAAGATCGCCCGAACATTGCCGTAGGACCAACGTAGTTGTCCGGTGCCGCCAGGTTCTGGATGAAGGCAGAGGGGAACAGGTCGGCCCCTTCGTTCCGTGTCTCACCGCGTTCATGAATGAAGATGTTTGCGAAAGGCGTGGCTGTGTAGCCCACGTACGCTGAGCGCGAGAATGAATTAAGTATGCGTCGGATCAGTTTGTTGATCGTTGTTGGATCATGTTCTTCATCGGCCCTCCCTTCTTCGTCGACCACCATTTCACCTGTGTCAACCGAGGCATTGTCTGCTTCATCATCAATGATGAGCAACGGGAATCTGGTGGCCCTCTTGGCTACAGCGGGGAGATCTTTCTTGTTCGTTGAACTGAATTCCACTCCCTGAATGGGGGCATCCGCAACGTGTGCCTGAATCCACTTGAGAAGTCTGACAAGCACGGACTTGTTCTTCTTTACAACAAACAGCCAAGGTCGCTGTTCGGGGCTGATGGAAAGCTGAGTTGCGGCGCGTCCACCGAAATCCCCATTGTCAGCTCGAGTTGTGGCGCAGTTGGGCTTGATGGAGATGTCACTGTCGATCAATCCGACGCCCGTACGCTTGAGTACATCGTGCGCTGAACTGGTCTCATAACCCAAGAAGCCTTCTTCCAGACGTATCTGGGTCTGGGACCGCAGGTTGTTATGCAGGCCGGCGAGGACGATTATTATCTTGTACTGGGCATCCGCTGCTTTACACACCAAGCCGGTATAACTCGCCGTCTTGCCTGACTGCACGTGACCGACAACCAGTCCTCGGCGGCTCCACTGTCCAGAACGCAGTGGGTCCTCAAGCATGCCAAGGATCTTGTCAGTCGATTTGTCCAGCTTGTCTGCGATGTCCCAGGATAGATCCTTCTCGAGCATCTCCCGATACCGTTGCCAGTAGCGCCAGTCTTCCTTTCTCGAGGAGTCGAGCCAAGGCTCATGGTCAGTGTCATCGGAGAGACTGATGTCATCACCGATCCAAACGCTGAAGCGCCGGATAAGCTCGTCGGTAACTGCATCACGATCAAGATCGACTGCCCACTTCGGATTCAGCATCAGCACCAGGCTGATCTTCTCATCGATCAACGTGGGAGTGATCGGTCCTGGATCCTTCTCGGCAGCCAGAAGTTCTTGGACGATCTTGATAACGCTGCTTTCGCTTGAGTCACTCATGGTTCTCTCTTCAGTCCTTGGAAATGTTGTCCGGCAGATCTTTGATCAGCTCCGGGTGGAGATCGAAAGGCTCGGTTCTTAGAAGCTGGCGCTTTGCCATGCTCGGGGACATGCCCTTCTTCTCCACCAGGCTCTGGTAGATCACGTTGAGAACATCACGAACCGAGTCGTCTGGTTCCCCTGTGAACCCACCTTTTGCATGTTCTCCGCTTTCCGCCGCCTCAAGCCAGATTCTCTGCACAGGAATTGTTTCTTCGAGGATGCGCAGCATCGCTTCGACTTTGACGCCGAATTCGGCATCGTCCAGCAGTTCTTTGACCGCCGTATGTGTGCGGTCGACACGGTACTGTAGCCCCGCAGCCGTCTCTCTCGATTGCCATACGGGCATGACCTCCTCGCGGCGACCAAGCGATGAATTTGAACGGGCACGATGCAGGAATACCTTGCGCGCTCTGTCGCGGGCGTCCTCTGCCAGTCGGTAAAGCTGATCCCGCAGTGCAGCGGGAGGATGGGCAGATGACTTGCGGATGTCGATCTTCCATTGCGCATCGAGGTTATTGGGGAGGTCCAGCCGGATGCGCGCAAGCCTGTGAGCTTCGTCCTTGGACCAGGAGCGTCCACGACCAAGGCCGAGCCAGCTGCCTGCAACCAAGAGTCTCCGGCCACGATAGATGTAGAAGCCCTGCTGGCTTGACCAGCCCTCGATTCCGCCGGCTTCGGCGTAGGTCTTGTCGTTTAGGCGGTCCTTGTGTGGAAGCACGAAAGCCTGGCTGGTGATTCTCAAGCTGCCTTCTCCGACGCTGGACTCGGGTGACCTCCAGGTCGCCGGATTCGAAGAGAGGAACGGATCCCAAGGCGTAATGGGCTTCCCATTGAGCTGCAGACGAATTCGAGGTCCACTGCCATCAAGATAGCGGTGGAAGATCATTGCGAGGTGGCGCTCCACGTCGTCAATGAGGTCAAGAAGATGCCCAGCAGTGAAGCCTTCGGTGACAATGCGATCAAGCCGTTCCCAAAGAACCACGGTGCCTGATGTCTGACCAGTGTGCCGGACGAGACGCGCCTCGGACGATGACTCCGGTCCCTCAAGAAGGTGCCATTCGCCGCTCGGATCTGAGGCCAGTGCGTCCAGATCCCAGCGTAGGCAACTTGATTGGCCATCCTTGGTACTTAGGACGGTCAGTCTTCTGGCTTGAGAGAACGAGGCAGTCTTCAATCCCAAGCCAAAGCGTCCCAAGTCCGAGGCGCCTCGGGTGTCCAATGGGTTGCGGTCGCCCAGGCGCATCGCGCTGAAGAGCTCAGCATCTGTCATCCCTCTGCCATCGTCTGCGATGGAGATCCAGCTGTCAGTCCCCGACCAGTTGAAATCAATCTCCACTTGGCTGGCTCCAGCGGAGATACTGTTGTCCACAAGGTCTGCCAATGCCGTGGCTGTCGTATAGCCCAAGCCTCGCAGCGCCTCAACCATCGCGTCAGCTCTGGGTGGAGCATTCCTGCCCTTTGACCTCTCTTTACTGTTCTGCTGCATCGTCAGTCTCCGACTTGCCATTGACCAACTCATTGAGGCGTCGCGCTGGGTGGCGCATTTGTCTCAGCGCTTTTACCTCAATCTGGCGAATCCGCTCGCGGGTGACACCAAAGATCTGACCGACCTCCTCCAATGTCTTGTCGTTGCCATCGATCAGGCCAAACCGATGTCTGATGACCTCGGCCTCTCTTGAGCCTATTGCGTTGAGACAATCGTTGATCGCACGCCTCCGAAGATGATCATCCGTGACTTCCTCGGGGGATTGACTGCAATCCGGAATAACAAGGGCCAGCTCTCTCGTCGCGTCCTGCTCATCCCAGGAGACCGCATCGTGGGCCACTTTCAATGCTTTGGATACATTCTCAACGGATAGATCGCAGATGTTGGCGATGTCCTGAGCGCGCGCATCATCTAGGGATTCCTCACCGAGTCTCCTGACTGCCTTGGAGATCTTGTTGACCTTTTCCATGACATGGATGGGCAGTCTGATCACGCGCGCTTTGTCACCGATAGCCCGCCCAACGGACTGCTTCAGCCACCACATCGCATAGGTCGAGAACTTGTTGCCCCTACCGTAATCGAATCTGTCGATAGCTTTAAGCAGTCCGACAAGGCACTCCTGAATCCTATCCATGCGGGGTAGGGTGCTCCACCCGTGGTTGTCAGCCACATGCACTGCGAGCCGGATATTGGCGTGGAACATCTCGTGCTCAAGGCGCAATATTCGATGCACCGCTCTACGAAGTGATGCGCTCGCGCACCCTGCCGCCTCGAATTCCTTGTCAAAGCGTCTAACGACCGATGAAGTCAACTTCAGCGCCGATACGGCTGTTACCGCATCTCTATCAAAGCGCTGATCCCCTGGATTCGCCTGAAGTTCGAGGCAACCGGAGCGTGCGCTGTTCAGCATGTCGATCAGGCTCAATCCGGCAACGGATTGTGCCGTTGAAACTTCATTGTCCTCGTCTTCAGCGTCTGAAGTGCCGGGAAGATCGCCAGACTGATCTTCATCCTCGCTGTTGATATGGCTGATTTGACCTGCTGAGACACGTCCTTGCTCAAGGTCTGTAGCGAGGCCCGCTATCGAAGGGGCTGCGTGAGGGGCCTCAGCAATGGCACGATACGCATCTCTGAGAGAGAGCTCCAAAAGGAGCCCAATGCGCTCTTCCCCTGAGCGGTCCAACAGGACGGACGATTGGGCAATCTTTGCGAAGTGGAAGTGAGGATCATTCGTTGTGGAAGAAAGATCCTGCAAGAACTCCTCCAGCTCATCGATGCCACTTTCGGATGCTGGTCGGTTGATATGATATGGATGGAGAGGAGGTAGCCACTCTTCATCCTCTTCTGGCACAGCCTGAATCTGACCCATGAGGACAGAGAGCTGGCGGAATGTATCGCCATCTTCGTGACCTTCGACCTCGCGAGAGATGAGCTTCAGATCCTGAGGGTTGAAGTTTCCTTCCAGTTGAGCACGGATGATCAGTGCTTCGAAGAAGCGATGAGTTGAGCTGTGATTGAGCTCCCGGATCAGTGAGGTCTCAGCGTAACTAGGGAGAAGCCTTGCGAGGTCATTCCAGTCCTCATCCCTGTCGACAATCACGTGCCTGGAGATTACTTCCTGCACCACCTGAATTGTCGACCTAAGCGAAGGGTCCTCCAACGGCACCTCGACCGCTACTTCTTCCTCCCACGTCCCAAAGAACTCTGACTCGAATGCATCCTCTTCGGAAGATGGCGCTAGAGTGGAATCAACAGCCTGTGATGGGGCAGGATCTTCCACTTCCTCGCTGTCTTTCATGCCCCGGAGTTCGCCTAGCGTCGCTACCGGAGTGTCAGCCTTTTGGAGCGCCAGACGCTCGCTCTCCTGAGAATGCTCGGAAATCAGGCGGCAGAGCTCTAGATGTCCTTTGGAGGCGGCAAGCATGTGCAAAGTCCGCCCCTGCTGGTCGCGCGCCCCGGCGTCTCCCCCGAGTTGGAGGTAACGCAACACATGCTCCGCGTCGCCACGAAGTGCGGCGAGTCGAAGGAGCGGCCTCAGTGATGAATGCCGCTCGGCCTCGGTGCTGGCTTCGCTGCCGGACCGGGTATCGGTAGAGCCCAGGGACTCCATTTCCCCTTGATTCATTGCTTCCCCCTGCTAAAACCTTCGCCTAGTTGAGTATCGACCACACAACTCTAGCGATCTGTCTGGCAATCAAGGGCGGAACTGCATTTCCGACCTGGACGAACTGTTGAGTCCTGTTGCCGAGGAACACATAGTCGTCCGGGAATGACTGCAGCCGGGCAGCCTCTCTGACTGTGAGACTTCGGCACTGGCGAGGATCCCAATGGATGAACGCGTGACCGTCCCTCGAAAGGTGACTGGTCACCGTGTTTGAAGGTTTGCCCTTGAGCTGAACCCGGAAACGATCCGAGAACGAGCCGGTCTCCCAGTTCAGGTGGTCAGGGGCGAGCTTCTTTGGGAATTCGCGACTTGTGGGTGACTTTTTGTACACACGCGCGAATGCCGCGCAGAACAGATAGCGGCCCAAGTCGGACTTCATGTGTCCCCTTGTCTCATGGTTGAGCAAATAGTGCTGCGACGCGCTCCTGAGCTTGTTGACGTAGGGATTGCTTCCGGTGCTGTACTTGATGGAACCCCGAGGAAATGCGCTGGAGGGCACGAATGATTCGAGCTTTTCCACCAGCTCAGGATAGGTTTTCCCGAGAACTCGGATCAAGCGGTCCCGCTCCGACTCCATCGCCTTGCGCCACTCTTCAGGATCGTCCTGTTTGCGGCTAATCCCGCTTCTCAGCCTTGGTAACCCGACCAGAGCCGTCTTCACGCTTACATGCTTCTCAACATCCAAGCCTGGCAGGCTCTCAATGCCATCCGGAACTAGGTCTTCCCGGACCCCCATGATGATGACCCGGTGTCTCGCCTGTGGAATTCCGTGGTTCTCACACTTGATGATGAATGCAGACGGATCCTCCGCGACAAGTTCGCTGGTCCGCTTCTGATTCGCCTCAACGTGGATAGGAAGAAGCACATAGCGATACCCGTTCTTTCCCCCCTTCTTTTCCCTTTTCAGAGCTGCAGCAGGGTCGGAGAGATCGCGCATGATTGCAGCGAACATCTCCTTGTTGCCGACCTTGGAAGTCAGGATTCCCTTGACGTTCTCCATGATGAAGACAGCGGGTGAGAACTCGTCAAGAAGACCCAGGTATTGCTTGTAGAGGAAATGCTTCTTGTCGCCCTTTGAGGAGAATCCCTCCACATGCCGCTGGCGAGCCCGGCCTACGACGGAGTAAGCCTGGCACGGGGGGCCTCCGATGAGGATCATCTTCTCGTACTGATCCTTGACCTCGTTGATCCGTGAATAGAGGGCCTGATTGTCCCGCTCTTCTCCTAGGGTGAGGTTGAGCGCTTCTCGCTCGGCTTCAGCCCACAGGTCGCTCCATCGACTGTTTCCGAAGTGTGTTGCGGGAGGAAGGGCGTCGCCCTTCGCAATTTCATCCAGATAGTCGTAGTACTCTTGCGGGACTTGGCCTTCCTGCCGGATGAGAAGGCGATAGAAGGCCCTGAGACGGAGAGTCGAATGTGCAGACTTCTCCATTTCAGCGGATACCGCGAGTTCGAAGGGGTACTTGGCACCTTCTTCGGGCTTGAAGCTGCTGAACCCTTCGCCCAGGCCACCGGGGCCGGCAAAGATATCAATTACACCGATGGGCTTACGTACTGCGGTCAAGACGGAGTCTCTGCTAGATGGTTGATGTGATGAGCCCGGCTGTTCGATCAGCACTGATGTCAAGAATCAAGGCCAGGAACACTAAGCCGGAGGTCACTGTCCGAAGGCATCTCTGGGCGCGCGGCTTCCGCTTTCGACTTCATACGAAGGGCCTCGCAGGAAAGCCTGACCTTGTGCTTCCGAAATGGAAGGCTGCGGTGTTCGTACACGGGTGCTTCTGGCATCGCCATGAGGATTGCCCTCTTTTCAGACTGCCGAAGACACGAGCAGCCTTCTGGGATGCAAAACTCTCCGCCAATCGACAGCGCGACCTGGCGGTAGTCAGGTCGCTTCTGGACATGAGCTGGCGCGTGGCAGTTGTATGGGAATGCGCTATCCGACTCGACTCGAGTGTCGCGAGTGATCGCCTTTCGGAGTGGATATCCAGTGATCGCAAGGGAATAGAGATCCTGGCCAGTGACGGCACAGTAATCTGCGGAGACTTGGATAGCGGTCAACCGTGAAAAATCCATCTGCCTACGACCACTCCCTTGTTCATTTTCGCGTTCAGAAAGGGTGGTCGCTCTTGATCCAGGATGCCGGCCCCAATCTGTCTGCGTCAGGGTTCAGGGCTCCACTCTGAATGCCTGAGCCGCGCCCCCCGACGCCTGACGGAATCATACCAGGGTGGAAGCCCCTATCGCTGATTCTTTAGTGGCGCCTGATGGCGATAGGGGCGATTGCCGAATGCCTGAGTCGCAGGAGTCAGCCTCTGGGACACCATGCTCGATTGTTTTGGGCCACAGAACGCAAGCTGGGCAGGCGGCCGCCAGAGCCTTGATGGAGCTTGGTCGGCCCAGACTTCATCAACCCCGTGAGCAGGAAGATGAGCGTGAAGATGGGCGGGGTTGGGGACATCTCACTCGCCCGGAAGGCCAGGTCACTGGCGTCGTGGGTGTTCATGGGAGTGAGGCCGGACGGGAGCTCGTCCAGCATGCTCACGCACTCAGGACTAGTGGCCACTACTCCGCCACAATCCGCCCACTCCAATGCGATAGCAGCGGCACAACGCACGGAACATCAATCTGCCTATTCGCATACAGCACGATTAAAAGCTGCTCCAATGAGTTATCCACCAGCATCACGGGTGTGCCGTCACAGCTGACCTCGAAGTATCGGTCTCCCGCGTACCGGGCGCGCTGTACCAGGCCCTCGCGCACCAGTCGAACGGCTTCCTCGCGCATCACAGCAAATTCAGCGTCGGACACCTTCCGAAACGTCCGCAGTTCCAAGTCGGCCTTGGGTACATGCCGGCTGGCGATCGCCGCAGACAGCGCCGCCAGCAGCGCCGCGCCATAGATCAGAAGCTTCATTCGACGCTCTGCTAACAGGGGATGGACTAGAAGGCGAACGGTCAGCCGATAGCGTGCGGGTGGCCAGCAGCCACGCGACAGACGGCCAGGTCCAACTGGGCTACTCCCGCACCTGCAACCGCTCAGTCACCTGCGCAGTCAACGCCACACATGCCATCTTCAACCCTTCCATCACCCTATCCCCAAGGTACTCCTCGGGCGCGCCGTTCTGCCGAGTCCGCTCCGCAGCCAACATCAGCTCCGCCACCACACGCAGCCCCGCCAGCGCGCAATCCGCATCCGCCAGCTGAAGACACCGCCCAGGCAGTTGATGCCGCTCCGGCCAAGGCTGGCCATCCGCAGCCGCACCGGTGCCGATGCGGTGCAGCGTGGCTACGAAGGCGTTGGGATCGACGGACGGTTCGCGCTCGGCTTCGGCGTTGTCCGGATCGTACTGCGCGTGCAGGGAACGGAAGTCCGATGTGTTCATGGCAATGCTCCGTACAGGACAGATAGCAGCGCCACCAATGAAGGTGGCGGACGGTGCGTGGTTCGAAAGCCGGACAGTAACCAAGCCGGTGGGTCCGAAGACCCCCACGCACCGCCCGCCATGGAACGCGAACGGATTGCCAGCCGGCGCCACGTAAGGTGACGCCGGCTGGCAAGCGCAAAGCACAAGGCTACTGAACGGGCTTTCGAACCCCGCGCCACCCTTTTCCGGTGGCACGCCAAGAGATACCCGTGCAGCAACCAAATGCCAAGAAATCACAGGACTGATGATTGCCAGTCCTGACGCTTTCGGCATTGTCGCACACGGTGTTAAGCCAGCAAGCGATTGCGCTGCAACGCTCTTGAAGAGCTTGGCGCTATTGGCCCCAAGCGCAGGAATGCCCCCAGTCAGGGCCATGGCGCAGGGCCAATCGCGACAGATTGAACCAGCGGTTCAGCCGGGCGGCGCCTCGGCCGGAGGCACGAAGCTCAAACGCACCCGAACCCGCGCTTGCCGCGCGACGCCCTCAACCACGACCGGATCAAAGCGCCACTGGTCCACTGCGGTAAAGGCCGCACGATCAAGCTCCCGCAGTCCGCTGGACCGCACCACCATCACGTTGGAAACGTGACCCAGCTCATCCAGCTGAGCAACCAACAACACCGCCATGGGAACCTGCAGCAAGGTATCGGGCGGCGTGGCAGGGTCCGTTGAATACACAACGGCAGGCGCCTGCCGCAGCTCGAAGGTGGGGTTGTCGCCGCGCTCCACGAACACTTCAGTGGAAACCTGCGGGTCTACCGCCATGGCCATGGCAGGTGTAGCGCCCAGCAGCATCAGAACGAGGTTCAGTGCCAGGGCGGTGTTCAAACGGGGCATACGTGGCTTCCATTCCGGTGCGCTGCCAGCATAGCGGTCATCCCCTGGCATCGCTTGCCTTGAATGCCGGCGTGCCGGACTGCTGCACCGCTCACACAGGTACGCCCGGCCGTGGCCACAGTGCATCGTCGCGCTCCAGGTCGTAGTCGCTGCCGAATGCCAGGGCAGCCTCGCGCGGTGGGAGGTCTGCGTAGCAGCCCAGCAGGTACTCGTCCATACCGGCGTCGCGGTGGTCGATGGCGAACAGGTGGAGGAGCTCGTTGTCGAAGGCTTCCAGCCATGTGGGGTCGATCTTGGTCACAGTCGTCCTCCAGAGGGGGAGCTGAGTTTGGCCGCGGTAGATCTCACACAATGAGATAGAAGCTCGACAATCATTTGATTTCATTCTGGTCCGATTGCCGGCCCACGCAAGTCAGGGTAGAAAAGGGCTGCGGCTTGTCCGAGTGAACATTCACCGATCGCCTTCACATGATCGGGAATAGGTGGAGAACTTCGCTCCGGCGTCGGGGCGACAATAAGATGGAGGCAGCGCATGGATTCGGTTTCAACCCGCCATCCTCGAAAAGGGGAGTTCTTTCTCCTTGAGCCAGGGGCGATAAGCGGCCCTGCCTGCGGGGTCGTCTTCGAGAATCTGGATCGCCTGCTGTCTCCTCCTCGCATGATCTTGCTGCCGGAGGATGGCGGCGTCGCCTCGCTTCGCGAGCCGCCGCGCCTGGTACTTAGATTGAGCGAAGGACCGCCGCCTCGGGATCTGGAGTCGGGGTTCAGCGGCTACTGGCTGGTCTCTGAGCGGCTGCATGACGTGATGGTCTCTGTCGATCCCCACGCCTTCGCCTTTGCGGAAGCCGACTATCGCCTGGAAGACGGCAGCCCAGGCGATCGCCACTTCCTGTGCACCGTGGTCCAGGTCATTGACGCGTTGGACGAAGGTGCGTCCAAGCTCTTCATCGACACCACCGAGGAATTCATAAACGGGAAGTTCTACGACTTGGGCGGCGGCGCGAGTGTGACGTTCGACCGGGAGAGGCTGGGGCAGGTCCACGTCTTCAGGACTCCATTCTCCGGCTCCGTGTTCTGTGACCGCGTGTTTAGGGATGCAATGGCTGCAGCCGGTATAGACACTGACAGCGATGCGGACGGCGTGTGGTTGACGGATGCCGCGGACATTTAGGGTGTGGCCCAAGCCGGCAGAGAATTCATGAGTGGCTGGTCTTCACATAACTGACAGCCGATGCCTTCCCGAAGCCCGGCTATGTCTCTACGTTGGAGTGCAAACATCTGGAAGATAGGAAAAAGCATGGAACCGTCAAAGCCGCCCCATGCTGTGCCTGGCGAATTCTTCCTCCTGATGCCTGATACCACGCGCGGGGGAAAGGGGCACGGCGTTGTGTTCGAGAACGCGAAGCGGCTGCGCATCCCGCCTCGCCTGATCCTGCGGCCAGAAGAAGGGGGATTTCCGCCCATGGCGGAGAAGCCGCTGCTGGTCTACTCAGCAAAGAATGGGAGCCTCCCAGAGGATCTGGAGGGGGGGCTGAGCGGCTACTGGATGGTCACCGAGAGATTACGCGACGCTCTAGTCTCTGTGGACCCGGCTGGCTTTGAGTTTGTAGAGTGTGACTACCGCTTTGCCGATGGATCCAAGGGGCCGCGGTACTTCCTGTGCGATGTAACCCGTGAGCTCGATGCGGTGGACGAAGAAGCCTCGAAACTTCGGATCATCACTGACGCAGGCTATCGAGGTGGAAAGTTCTACGACCTAAGGGGCGGAGCCAGTCTGGCGTTCCGCAAGCAGGTCATCGGTCAAGCCAGAATATTCCGGACGCCTTTCTCGGGAAACCTCGTCTTCTGCGACAGAGAGCTCCGCGACGCTGTGTGGAACGCTGGAATCGGTGGGCCGCGTGCATCGCGAGGCCTCTGGTTCACTGACGCGGCCAGCATCTAAGTCAGAGTTCTGAAGGCCGGACTTTTGGGCGCCTTTCAGATTCGCTTCAAGTGCTTATGAGCGCCTTCGATTCACATCAACAACGTGGGATGAAAAGCATGCGATCGGACTCCACCCATCAGCCGCGCAAGGGCGAGTTCTTCAAACTGCGACCGGATGCTACCCGTAGAGGGAAGGGTCACGGGGTGGTCTTTGATAACGAGGACGCGTTGCTTGTGACTCCCCGGCTGATCCTTTTGCCCGAAGCCCGTGGCTTCCCTCTACTGCGTGAAACCCCGCGCCTGGTCTATCGGGAGCGGCAGGGTGTCCCTCCACAGGACCTGGAAGGCGGGTTGAGCGGCTATTGGCTGATCTCCGAGCGATTGCGCCAGGTCATGGAAGAGATAGACCCTGACGCGTTCGTTTTCGCTGATACCGACTATCGCTTGGAAGACGGTTCAAAGGGACCAGCCTACTTCCTTTGCGACGTGGTCCGCACGCTGGACGCCTTGGATGAAGAAGCCTCCCAGCTCAACATCGTGATCAGCGATGAGTACGAGGCAGGGAAATACTACCGCCTAACTGGTGATGTCCGGTTGGCGTTCAAACGCGAAGTGCTGGGTTCGGCTCACGTGTTCAGATTGCCGTTCCATGGCGGGGTGTTCTGCGACCGAACGTTCAAGGATGCGGTGGAAGCTGCCGGCATCTTCACAGCCAAGAGATCCAATGGGCTCTGGTTTGAAGATGTGGTCAATTGCTGAGTCTGTCCCATCGGCACCAAGTTCGTGACCGATACTGCAAGTATGCGGAGTGCGGTACATGCCTTAAATTCGGAAGGGAACAAGCACATGCCCACGTTGGAACGTAATCAGCCTGCTCCTGGCGAGTTCTATCTGCTGATGCCTGACACGACCCGAAGGGGAAGAGGGCATGGTGTTGAGATCGAGAATGAGGACGCACTGCTGATGCCTCCCAGGCTGATCATTCGCCCCGAAGAAGGCGGTTTTCCTCATCTGGCGCAGAGACCGCGTCTGGTGCTCGATCCAAGGCTGGGGGATCCACCGCAGGACCTCGAAGGAGGAATGAGTGGCTACTGGTTGGTATCAGAGCGCCTCAAGATGGCCTTCACCGAAATAGATCCCGTTGCCTTTGAGTTCGTGGAGTGTGATTACGTGCTTCCGGACGGCACAGAGGGCCCAACGTACTACCTGTGCGAGGTTGCTCGCGAACTGGATGCCGTCGATGAGGAAGCATCGAAGTTCCGGGTCATCGTCGATGAGGGCTATCCGGGCGGGAAGTTCTACGACCTTCGTGGCGGAGCAAGCTTGGCATTCAAGAGGGACGTAATTGGGGACAGTCATGTCTTCAGGAGCCCGTACTCCGGCGATCTTGTCTACTGCGATCGCATGTTCCGGGATGCCATACGCGCTGCGGGAATTGGAAGCGAGTGTGAAATGCGTGGCCTGAGGTTCAAGGACGCAGCCAATGTCTGATATGGCGCGCGTCATTCTAAGCATAATCCGCATGTAAAAATTGAAGACGGCTGCGGCGCGTCTCATGGAACGGGATCGGTAGTCGAACTTAAGATCGATTTCATTTTTGTCCGATTGCTTGCCGGTGCAGAACGGTTTAAAAAGCAGTCATGCCTATTCAGTGCTTGAGTTGAAGGCAGAGCGGTAAGAGGCAGGTCGCATCGGTACTTCAGAGCGGCCAGAGGAATTGGAGAGAAGCAGTAGTGCGCTATGTCGGTGGAGGGGGCTTCAGGCTGTGAGCGCGCGGGCATGACTCGAGGAGGGCATGGAAGGTTGGCACCCTCTGATAAGCTCTTGGCACGCTTATTTAGATCGATTCTGAGGTGAGGCAAACAATGACTTCGAATCTGCCAAAGAAGGGCGAGTTCTTCGAGTTGCGCCCAGATGCCCGACGGCGCGGCAAAGGGCATGGCGTCGTTTTTGAGAACGAGTCTTCTCTGAAGACCCCTCCAAATTTCCTCTTGCGTCCCGATCAGGGGGGCTTCCCGCCTCTGCGCGAGACCCCGCGCTTAGTGTATTACCCAAGCGAAGGGTGGCCACCGGAGGATCTTGAAGCTGGGATGAGCGGCTATTGGCTCGTTTCCGGGCGTCTCCGCGAGGTGATGGCGGCCGTGGACCCAGGAGCTTTTGCGTTCAGGGAGACTGACTATCGACTCGCTGATGGAGCAATGGGTGGCCCTTATTTCCTTTGCGATGTCATCAGAACCATTGATGCCTTGGATGAGGCAGCATCCCAGCTGAAGATCATCGTGAGTGACGACTATGAAGAGGGGAAATACTACGATCTGACTGGCGACGTCCGCTTGGCGTTCAAGCGGGAGGTCATCGGCGATGCTCACGTATTCCGGCTCCCTTACTACGAAGGTGTCTTCTGCGACCGCACTTTCAAGGAGGCGGTCGAAGCCGCGGGACTGATCGCCAGCGGTACGTCCAACGGTCTGTGGTTCTATGACGCGGTGAACTGCTGAGACCAGGCGATGCTGGAGTCAAGGAGGATTTGTGGCTGGACATTCCACTCATTTGCAGGACCATCACGCGATTGAGCAGCAGACGCTGAGGCACAGCCCGTTGCTCGCAAAGCTGCAGGAGGCCGGGCGATTCAACATTCACGCCCAAGAGAACCGGCTGTTCCTCCCCGCAAACCCTGCCTATGCAGATGCGATGGGCATTACGCCGCACAGTGGCGGACCGTTGGGTGAATACCAGAACGGAATGATTCGGCGATTGAACGAGATTCAGAGAACGCGAGACGGTAAGGCCGCGCTGCTGAATGACTCTGACGCCCTCGATAGAGTGATGGCACGTGTAGAAGCATTGCGAGACACCGTCAAGGTCGGGTTGATCAACGGCGATCTCAACACGAATACTCCGCTGGGAAGCACGCCTGCGATCACGAACAAACGAATCCGGGATTTTTTTGACGGAGTTCCTGAGTACCACCAAACGCATATCGCTCAGATCCAAGCCTTGAAAGGTTTCACCGGGGTCGACCTTGGCTGGGTGGCTGTCACTCATTCCGAAAGTGGTATCGTGACTACGCTCAATAGAATCGAGTATGACGCCAAGCCACTGACTCGCGGTGGAAACATTGAGTTGCAGCGAAGCGGCCTGTCGCTTGCCATTTCCAATGCCCACCACGGTGGCCGAGTTGTTCTGACAGAGCCGGGTATCCAGACGGTCGAGCGCGTGCTCGGCGAGGAAGCCGGGCATCGTATTCGCAGCCCGCGATCGCAGCAAGGCGGTGCGACATTGGATCTCCTCCTCGGCGAAGCCTCCACCAGCCAACTGATCCGCTCCGGTGGCCTGCTAGCCTCCGGCGCCGATGCCGTCATCACCGCCCGCCGCACCTCACAGCTGCTGGAAGAAGGCAACGGCACCGCCGCCCAGTCCGAGCTCACCCACGCTCTGGCGCGCAACGGCGGTGGCTGGGTCGGTGGCATGGCTACCGCGTCGGTGATCGGCACGTCCAGCTTCGTCCCTGCGGCCATCGTCGCGGGCGATGCGCTGCTGATGAGCAAGGCGTTCGACAAGGGCGCCGATCTGCTCGACAACCGCGCCGTCTACCGGCAGACCGACAAGGCCGATGTCACATGGCAGTTCGATGGCCGCAACTGGCAGCGCCAGGCGGTTATGGACAGCACAGGCGACGGCCTGGGCAATCCGGCTGAGCGCAGTGTGGGTGCCAGTTACGAGAAGGCCCGCGAGCTGGGCGCATACGCCCACGTAAAAGCGGTAGAGCTGGCGCTGGGCAAGGCGCCGCCGCCGCAGGATCCTTTCAGCATCCCGGCGCGGGACGGCGAGGGGCGTCTCGACAATCCCAACTGGCACCGCGATGCGCAGACCGAGCAGTGGACGCGGCAGGTCAAGATTGGCGTGTCCGGTGCCAACGACCGGGGTGTGTATGAGACGCAGACCGCCAGCCCCGAACGCGCCAACGAGTTGAATCGTGAGGCGGTGCAGCGCATCGAGAACAACATCGCCAACGGCAAGGCCGCGATTGCCGCCAGCTACCTGGAGACCCGTGCTGCTACCCGCGCCAGCGACTTCGTGCCGCTGGTACCGGAAGCGGTGGAGCAGGCCCGTACCAAGCCGGACGCCATCCGGGGCTCGGACAACCAGCTTTACCAGCGCGATGAAGCAGGACAATGGCACCACGCTGGCCAAATCGCGCAGGGCAACATGGCGCTGGAGTTGGAGCTGACCCGCACCATCCAGCAGCCATCGCTCGATCAGTTCAACCAGACCATTGCCGCATTGGACGCGCGACCGTTGCCGTCTGCGGCGGAAGTGAACCAGAACGAGCTTCGCCACAGCTACTACGCTGCGGGCGTTGCGCTGACCCCGGCATGGGAGCAGGCCATTGCCCTGGCCACGGCGCGCACGCGCGAGCAGCACGGCATTACGGGTCCCACGCTGCAGGAACTGGGGCCTGTCGCCGAGGGCAACGCGGGCGCGTCCCGGCCCATCACCCATTACCAGGTGGGTCAGGATGGCGTGGCGCGCGCCGTCGCGACCACCAGCACGCAGGAGCTGCAGGCCGCATGGAATGAGGTGCGCGCGCGTGCCAATGAGCAGGCGCCGTTGCCCGACTCGCCCGAGCTGCGCATTGCTGCGCTGTCGGCGGGTGAGCAGGAGGCGTACCGGCAGGCACTGCAGGAAGCCAATCGGCTGGGTGCTGCGCAGGTAGATGCAGGACAGGCTGCACGAGCAGCCGCTCAGGTGGCACATGGCGACAAGCCATCGGAGCAGGGCGGGAGCGTGGAAGTGCGGCCGGAAGAGCCGGCGACTGCGCAAACCATCGCGCCTGCGGCGGTTGCGGCAGCGCCGCCCGCGGTAGCGGTCACGCCACCACCTACGCCCGCGGCACAGGACAAGCCCGCGCCTCAACGGCACGCCGAGCAGCGCGATCCGCCGCGGCGTGAGGCGGAGCCGCAACCTCAGCCCCATCCAAACAGCGAGGCGCCCACCGAAAACCGTACCGCCTCACAGACGCCGGAGCCCGCTGGGCCGATGCAGGCGCACCCGGTCGAATCCGAGCGTGCGACGCCACACTCTGCCGCGCCTCTGGCAGCGGCAACGCAGACGGTGCCCACGCAGCGCACAGAGCAGGCAGCGGAGCCGGAGCGGATGGCCCCGGTGCCTGCGGTTGCCCCCACTCCAAAGCAGGACATGGCAGTGCAGGAGGTGGAACCGGTGCCGTTCAAGGAGCCGCTGCCTGCTGAGCCTTCGCGCGATCCATGGCCTTTGGAGCAGGAAACGGCACAACACGTGCCAGAGCCCGAACCGGCTCCATCGGATGACCTCCGGCCCGTCACTGCGGCTGTCACTGTTCCTGCCGCGCCCACGATAGTGCCAAGCCCCGAGCCAGCCGCGCCCGCACCGGATGAGGCATCGGGCTCGAACCGGGCGCTGCAGGACCCTACGCAGCCCGGCCACCCCGATCACGCGCTGTATCAGCAGATCCGCGAGGGCGTGGAAGCGCTGGACGCCAAGCACGGTCGCAGTTTCGATGAAGTCAGCGAACGCATGACCGCCAGCCTTCTGGTACTGGCCAAGGACAACGACCTGGAACGGGTGGACCATGTACTAGTGAGCAATGCTACGCATCAACACCCGGCCGGGCACACGCTGTTCGTGGTCCAGGGCGAACCGAGCAATCCGGCGCATCAGCGCGCTGCGATGCCGACCGAGCTGGCGGCGCAGACAGCAGTTGAAGAGTCACTGCAACAGTTCGATGCGGTCAGCCGTGAAGCGAATCAGCGTGCGCTTGCGAATCAAATGGATCAGCAGCTGGAAGATCAGCGGGTGCAGCACGACATCCAGATTCGTGCGGCCAGCGGGGGATGATCAACGTGTGAGCTGCACTGGGCGACCTGCGAAAAGGACCGAAGATGAAGCCACAAGGAAAGCGCCGAATATGCATGCTCGCGGGACTACTCGTTCTTCTGGCTACCGCGTGCCGGCCCGATGCGGCTCGCGACGCAGGATCGATAGCAGAGGCCCATCGTCCGGATCTGGTGCCGCTTGTGCGCGCCATGCCCACCTCGTCAATGGATGAACCATTGGCAGTGGAATTCGATGTGGATGTTCCCAGCAGGAATTCCTCTCCAACGCTCATGATCGGCATTCGGGTCAATCGTACGGACGACGTCCCGGCACTGGAGGCACTGGTCGATGTTCAGGCATCCGGGCTCCAGGCCAACGTCTCCATGGCGCGCCTGGAATCGGGTGGATGGAAGGACGTGCCGTTGCTCCGGCTGGAGTCGATCATCGGGGAACCTGCCCGGACGATCCCCATCCCCGCCGATGGTCGAATAACCAGCGCGTGGCTGGACGATGCTGACGTACTGGCACTGCAGAATGCTGGGCTGGAACGACCCGGTGATACCTACGCACAGCTGGCCTTCGCATGGGCACGCAATCCCTCGCCGGGCCGATACCGGGTTGAAGTGCAACTGCATTCGCCTCTGACGCAGCTTGATCCGTATCACCCCGAACTGCTGATTGCCTACCTGCGCAGGCCCAAGTAGCGAAGCAGTCAGCTTCTTGGATTGCTGGCTGGTTCACACATTCAGCATGCCAGTCGTGGCCCCAACTTTGTCCTCCACCTACCCCCATCCCACCTATGCCATCATCCGGCCAGGACCGCAGCACCCATCAAGGCTGAACAGGCATGGAGCAGGCAACACGCTACACCGCAACACTGTACCTGGCCGCCCCCGGCACCCCGCTGAAAAGTGGTGGCATCTCGCCGCGCGGCCATATGTACCTGCAGGTGGCCGCGGGCGACGAGGCCCACAGCTACGGCTTCGCGCCACCGCGCCACGCGCCGGGCGAAGCCCGCACCGGCGTGCAGTACGCGCAGGTGCGCCACGATGATGCCGACGAACATCTGGACCCGTACTACAGCCGCACCCTGGAAATCTCCGAGGAGCACTACGGCTGCCTGCGTGATTTCGCCGAGGAACCGGCCGAGTTCGAATTCGACGTGGATCGCCCGGCCACCATCAACCGCTGCAGCGATTTCGTCTGGGCGGCGCTGCACTACGCCGGCCTGCATCCGCTGCCGGCGCCGCTGGATGGCGGCAGCAACCTGGGCGAGTTCGCGGTGCTGTTCAACCTGCCGGAAATCCAGTGCATTGCCGCGCCGTTCCCGGGCAGCGATCTGAATGCCGAAACCCACCACGCGATGCCCGAGCGCGAGGCCGAACATCATCGCCAGGGCGACCGCGCGATCGATGAACCGCCACCGACGCCGATTGAAGTGGCCGGCACGCTGCTGGACCCCTCACATCCGGACCATCGCCTGTTCTCGCAGCTGATCCAGAAAGTGGCCGAACTGGATGCCGCGCACGGCCGCCCGTTCGATGCGGCCAGCCAGCGCATCAGCGCCAGCCTGCTGGTGCTGGCCAAGCAGAACAATCTCTCGCGCGTGGACCACGTGCTTCTCAGCAGGCCGACCCAAAGCAGCCATGCGGCGGAGAGCATCTTCATCGTGCAGGGGGACCGCAACGACCCGGGGCACCGCCGCGCCAGCATCGCCACCGAGGTGGCGGCCAAGACCGATGTGGCCGATTCGCTGCGGTTGAAGGAGCAGTAATCCGCGCGCCTGCCATACGCGCGCCGGCGCACGCCACGCTTCCCACCTGCTACCATTCCCCCGCAACCCCAGCCAGCCCACCCCGCGCAGACAGATGCGGGGCGGGCCGTCGCAGTACGGCCCAGCGAGCCAGGACACCTTCCCGTGCCCATTCAAGGACGCTCGCATGTTCCGTAATCCTCTCTTCCGCTCGGCCGCGCTGGCCGTTGCCGTTTCGCTCAGCCTCGGCGTGCCGTCGGCCTTCGCCGACAACGCTCCCGCTGCCAGTGCCACCGCCGCCGTACAGCGCCAGGCCGTGGCCAAGGGCCTGTACGAGCTGGCCTACAGCCCGAAGCAGAACGCCGTGTTCGTGGCCTCATCCGGTGGCTTCGGTGATGACGCCGGCCCGGCCCAGGTGCTGCGCCTGAATCCGACTACGCTGGCCGTGGAAACCCGTATCCCGCTGGAGCGCAAGGCGTTCGGCGTGGTGCTGGATGACGCCCACAACCGCCTGTACGTGGGCAACACCGTGGACCTGTCGGTGACCGTGGTCGACACCGCGCAGAACAAGGCCGTCGGCACCATCCAGCTGATGGAGAAGAAGACCGGCAAGGACGGCCAGGCCGCCTACACCCACGACCTGCGCGAACTGGTGGTCGACAGCGCGGGCAACCGCCTGTACGTGACCGGCCACAGCAGCCAGCCGGACGTGAGCAGCGTGCTGTTCGTGATCGATACGAACACGCTGAAGGTGATCAACACCATCGACGGCCTGGGCAATGCCAAGGCACCGGGCCTGGCGCTGGATGTGGCCAACAAGCGCGTCTATACCAGCAACCTGCTGGCCGAGCTGGTGGTGGTGGGCACCGATTCGAACAAGGTCGTGGCGCAGCACAAGATTGCCGCCGAGCAGCCGATGAACATCGCGCTGGACCCGTCCGGCAAGCGCCTGTTCGTCACCGACCAGGGCTCGGAGATGCTGCGTGGCTACCAGGCCAAGAGCAGTGGCCTGGTCAGCAAGCATCCGGGCCAGCGCGTGCTGGTGCTCGACCGCAGCACCGGTAAGGAACTGGCCAGCATCCCGACCGATGCCGGCCCGCTGGGCATCCTGCTGGATGCACCGCGCAAGCGCCTGTACGTGACCAACCGCGAAGCCGGTACGGTGACCGCGTACAACAGTGACAGCTACCAGAAGGTGGCGACCTACAAGGTGCCGACCCACCCGAACAGCTTGGCGCTGGATGCGAAGAACAACGTGTTGTTCGTGAGCATCAAGAACGGCGAGAAGGATGACAAGGGCGCTGACGAGAGCGTGGCGCGGATTCAGCTGTAATGGGGTGACGCCGGGGCACGCCCGGCGGCGAGCCGCGTGAAGAAGGCAGGGTGAAGACCCTGCCTTCTTCATTGGCCGGTTGCGGCGCCAGCAGCCGGAGGCTAGGGTTAACCCCATGGCAGGGAGCCAAAGGATCTGAATCATGCTGGGTATCCACCGTTGGCTGCGCGCCGGCCTGATCTTCACGCTGGCGGGTGCACTCGGCGCCTGTAGCAGCCGCGTACCGGATGCGCCGGAGCCGTTGAATCTGATCAAGCCGATCAACGCGGCCGAGTCCGGCCAGGCGGTGCGGTTCGAGTTCGAGACGAATGCCCGCAACTTCCACCCGGGTCGCACCTATGCGCTGGAGCTTGAGTTGCAGCACCAAGGGACGCGAAAGCCCGACGAGCCTGACGTGGGCACAATGAGGATCCCGTTCGAGGTGACCCTGCAGCAATGGCGTGCTGATGCCTGGAAGGATGTTCCCACCTACGACAGCTATCAGGCCGGGGTGCTCAATGCAGGTGAACAGCTTCCGGAATGGCATGCATCCAGCGAATGGCGGTATACGTCGCCGCACATGGGCAGTGATGGCCAGTACACGCTGAGCCTGGTTGCTCTGCCAATGGAAATTGACTCCCGCTACCGTGTGGACGTGCGTACGGTGCAGAGGACAGAGGCACTGCAGGGCTACTCGGCCCGTTTTCGGATCCATGCCGCCCGACCCGCTGGAAAGTAATCAATCGCCTGGTTGCGACGCCGTTGGTCACCCGCTAGGGTTGAACCCCATGGCAGGGAGCCAAAGGATCTGAATCATGCTGGGTATCCACCGCTGGCTGCGTGCCGGCCTGATCTTCACGCTGGCGGGCGCACTCGGCGCCTGCAGCAGCCGTGTACCGGATGCGCTGGAGCCGCTGGATCTTGTCAAGCCGATCAACCTTGCCGAGTCCGGGCAAGCGGTGCGGTTCGAGTTCGAGACGAATGCCCGAAACTTCTATTCGAGTCGGCCCTATGTGCTGGATCTCGAGGTTCAGCGACATGGGCCCGGGCCTGGCAGTGAGCCTGACATGGACAATGTCCATGTTCCCTTCCAGCTGTCCCTGCAGCGCTGGGTCGCAGGTGCCTGGCAGGACGTTGCAACTTCTGATGTCTATCAGGCAAGGGCGCGCAATCTGGGTGAGCCGCTCCCCGATTGGCATGCGTCGGCGAATTGGCGCTACGCGCATGAGGTATCGATGGACACCAGCCGATACAGGTTGAGCATCGTCGCCCTGCCGATGGAAACCGATGCCCGCTACCGCCTGGATGTGCGCACGGTGAAGCCCACCGCTGCGCTCGAGCATTACCCGGCGCAACTGCGGGTTCATGCCGACCCGCTCTCTGGGAAATAGCCTCCATCCCACTGCTGGAAGGAACGGAACTGAAGGATTTTTCTTATGGATAAGCCGCGCTACACCGTAGAAATCGTCATTGCCGCACCTGGTACGCCGTTGGTGGACGAGAGAGGTGTACAGAAAGTTGTGGACGGGGTTCCGCAGACATCCGGGCCCGGGCACATGTTCTACGTGCTTCATGGGCCGGACAAGACGACGCGGAGTTTCGGCTTCGCTCCTTCCGAGCATGGAAGCATGAACGGGCCGGGCGAGGTAATGAAGACCGATGCGGGCGAGTACAAGAACCCCCATTACAGCCGCACCCTAGAGATCAGCGAGCAACAGTACAGAAAGCTCGAAGCCTTCGGCTCGCACCCGGACAAGTACGGTTTCGATCTTCAATACAAGGATGTGCGCCACAACTGCGTTGACTTCACTTGGGAAGCGCTGAACCACGCGGGCATCGAGCGGAAAAGAAGCATCGACGTGAACGCGCTGGGCGGCGGTATTGGCCAATTGCTTCCCGATGTCCGCATTCCCTTGGACAGCAAGGGCGCAGGCAAGGATGCATTCCGACCGCTGCGCAACATCCACGGTGTGGATAGCATTGACCCGCCGTTTCCGGACAGCGAGCTCAACCAGAGGAAAACCAATCCCCTGCCGGAGCGCAGTCTCAAGCAACACATGCTGAGTGACGCTGAGGGCATGGGCGAACGAAGCGGTGACCATCTGGCCCGCCACAGCAATGACCCGCTGCTGTCGCAGATCCACCAGGGCGTGGCCCGGCTCGATGCAGAGCGTGGCCGTGCCTTCGATGCCACCAGCGAGAACATCAGCGCCAGCCTGTACGCGCTGGCCAAGGCCAATGGTCTGAGCCAGGTTGACCACGTGCTGTTGAGCGATCGCACTGCGCAGGCGGATGTGGCGCAGAGCATCTTCATCGTCCAGGGGGAGCGCAACGACCCGGCACAGTTGCGGGCCAGCATGCCAACGGCGCTGGCCGCGCAGACACCGGCAGAAACCTCGTTCGAGCGCGCTGAGCAGCTGTCACAGTCGGGGCAGGCGCGCTCGCAGGATGAGCTGCAGCAGCGCCAGGTGCAGGAGCAGTCCGGGCCGCGCATGGCCTAGGGCGGCAAGCGTACGGCGAGCCGACGTTCTCGCGGTGGGCCGCTGGTAACGCTGGAGGCGGCTCAGCCCAGGCGGTGTGCTGGGTTCTGCTGTTGTTCCTGCTCACGGGCCTGCTGTTCGGGCAGCTGCCCCATGGCCGGCTGCTGCGGGGCAATGCCGAGCTTCTGCATCGACTGCTCCACCGGCGTCTGCGCCGCCACAGCCGTCGGCATCATCGCCCGCAGGTGCGCCGGATTGGCCGGGTCGCCCTGCACGACGAAGACGTTGTGCCCGGCCGGCTGGTTGGCCGTGGCGTTGCTGACCAGCACGTGGTCGACCTGCTGCAGGCCCTGCTCGCGGGCGAGCACGGTCAGGCTGGCGGTCAGTCGCTCGCTGGTCTGGTCGAATGGGCGGCCATGCTGGGCGTCCAGTGCGGCCACGCCCTGGCGGATCTGCTGGTTGAGGCCGTACTCGGGATGGTTGGGGGTGATCTCTGCCATGGGGCGATCTGCAGCGGTAGGTCGTGATGGACCTGGGCAGTATAGAACCGGCCCGTGAACCACCGCATCGCGGGGATCAGTCCGCCGGCCGATGGTCGTAGCTGATCACCCGCTCGGCCAGCCAGCGCCCGTCCACGCGGCGCCAGACCTGGATGAAGCGCGCCTGGCCGGTCCAGTGCTCGACACCCTTTGCATCGCGCTCGTGGAAGCGGTGGTCGCCGATCTCCAGGGCGCGATCGTCGTGCAGCGGAAACACCTGCAGCGAGCTTTCCACCAGCTCGCGGCGCAGATGGGTGCGGTTGGCGCGGGTGCTCTCGCACAGGGCGGCCACGCTGCGGCGGAAGTCGTCACGCTTGCTGGCGGACTTGCCCGCCTTGTCATGGAAGAACTCCATGTCTTCAGTGGTCATGGCCGCGGCCTTGTCGGCGTCGCAGTCGTCGAACGCGGCGGCGAACAGCTGCGCGTCGGCCTGGTGGATCTGCTCGCGCAGGTCATCGGAGGGCGCGGGTGCGGCGGCGAGGCCGGCGGCCAGCAGGGGCAGGGTGAGCAGCAGCATGGCGAGGCTCCAGGGCGGGATTCATGCAGGCTCGCACGGTGCTCCGAGGGCCGCAGCCGCCCTGCGACGAAACGGGATTTCCAGGGAGTGAATGCCCGCATCTATGGATTGGCCGGGTGGCGTGGCCTGTGCAGAGGGTGTCATGGCGGCCGGCGATTCCATCACGACCGCGATAGGGCCCGGTCTCTAGCCTGACATCCTCCCCTTCCACAGGAGCTCCCATGCCTGCCTCCCGCATCCGCCTGCACGTTGAAGACACGGGTGGCGACGGCCGCCCGGTCATTCTGATTCACGGTTGGCCGCTGTCCGCCGATGCCTGGAAGACGCAGGTGTCGATCCTGCGCGACGCGCAGCACCGGGTGATCAGCTACGACCGGCGTGGCTTCGGCCGTTCCGACAAGCCGGCCGAGGGCTATGACTACGACACGCTGGCGGCGGATCTGGCCGGGGTGATCGAGGAACGTGACCTGCGCGACGTCACCCTGGTCGGCTTCTCGATGGGCGGTGGCGAGGTGGCGCGTTACGTGGCCAACCATGGCCAGGAGCGCCTGCACAGCGTGGTGTTCGCTGCGGCGGTGCCGCCGTTCCTGCTACGCAGCGACGACAACCCGGACGGCCCGCTGACCCAGGACAAGGCTGACGAAATGCGCAGTGGATTGGAGAAGGATCGCGAGGCGTTCTTCGATGGCTTCACCCGCGATTTCTTCAGCGCCAATGGCCAGCTGATGGTGACCGAAGAGACGCGTCAGGCAGCCATCGCGCTGTGCCATCAATCCGACCAGACGGCGGCGCTCGGCTGCATGAAGGCGTTTGCCACCACGGACTTCCGCGATGACCTGAAGAAGATCACGGTGCCCACCTTGATTCTGCACGGCGACAGCGACGCCATCGTGCCGTTCGAAGGTTCCGGGCAGCGAACGCACCGGGCGATTGCGCGCAGCGAGGTGGTGATCCTGGAAGGCGCGCCGCACGGCTGCAACACCAGCCATGCCGACCACTTCAATCTGGCGCTGCTGAACTTCCTGAAGCGGTAAGCTGCGGCCATGCGCCAGACCAAGACACCCCCGTGGAAGAAGCCCAACCCCAAGGGCCAGACCTCGCAGCCCTTGTCGCCTGCGCAGAAAGAGGCGGCGAGGCAGCGTGCGGAAGAGAACGGACGACGTTATCCGAATCTGGTGGACAACATGTGGGCCGCGAAGCTGCCGCGCGGATCCTGATCTGTAGAGCCGAGCCATGCTCGGCTAGCGCGCGTAGCGCGTGCTTTTTCACGGGACAGCAGCCGAGCGTGGGCTCGGCTCTACAGGTGGGCCAGCGGCGTCCAGCCGGGTTCCAGCCAGGGCGCGATCTTGTTCTGGCGGACGGTGATGGCCTCAACTGGTACCCCAGCCAGGCGTGCAAGCTCTGCACGCAGCACATCGGCATCCACCGGCAAGGCCGTAGCTACCTGCAGCCGATCCCCCTGATGCCTGACCTGTACCGGTAGCGTGGCGTGCGCTTCATGCTCGCCGCCGGTGCGACCGATCGGGTAGCGCATCCTTACCGGCCGCGACAGTTGCGCCAGTGCTGGCTGCCACGCCTGCAGCACGAGGGGCTGCCCGGCAGCGGGAACCTGTACCTCAGCAATCGTGGCCGGGTAGCCGGCAAGGCTCTCGACCATCACCTGGAAGCGCGCGCCATCCGGCATGACCAGTACGGCGGCGATCAGTGCGCAGAGCGAAACGAAAGCTGCCGCGAGGTTCCAGCATCGCGGCGCCGTAGCCGGGCGAGTCGCGTTGCGCAGCCCCGGTTTGCGCCGCAGCTTGCGCCTGTAGATGCGTCGATCCTTCCTGCGTGGGCTGCTGCTGTGTTCGGGCAGGTTCAATGGAACGCGGGGAAGGTGTGCCACGCGAGCCTTGATCAGGCGCGACAGCAGCATCCAGGCCAGCACGAACGCCAGCAACGGAAACAGCGTCCGCACCCACAGATACAGCGTGACCATCCACGATACCTCGACATACGACCATCCATGCTCATCTACATCCTACCGGGGCGGACGTGGGCTGTCGTATCCGCCCGCCGACAACCAGGGAACGCTTGGTTAGGATGGTTCTTTGTTGTCATGGATGAACCTATGGCCTCTGCTGCTACCCGCTTCTGCCGTATCTGTGGTCCTGGCCCGATCCTGCTGGTACTGCAGGTAGTGGCACTGCTGGCGGTTGCGCTGGCCGCAGGTTTCTTCCACTACCGCGTGGGATTGCTGCTGGAACCGGTGGATGACGCATGCGGTGGGCCTGACCCTGTCGCGCGCATGCAGGTGGCCGAACAGCTGCTGGCGCGGTCCACTGCGCTTGCACCATGGCAGCCGTTGCAGTGGATTCCGATGGCGGGCGTGGTACTGGCGCTGCTGGGCGCGATGTCGATCAGCGTCTACCGCCTGGGTCGCCTGTCGGAACGCCTGCGACGCGCCAACTGGGGGGTGATGGCGCTGCATGCCGCGATCCTGGCGCTGGCCCTCAGGGCATTGCAACTGTACGACATGGCGTGGACCAGCGTAGCCAAGCTGTCCCCAGCGGCGTGCCTGGTGGAACTGGGCGAGCAGGGCCGGCTGCCGCTGGCACAGGCGCAGCAGGTGGTGTTCGAGATCCTCACCCATGAGCATGCCCCGCTGCTGCGCAATCCCGATGACCTTGCCCTGGTGCTGGTCGCGTTGATGCTGGTGGCAATGGCTGCAGGATTGATGCTGTGGCGGGCAATCGTGCGCGAGCGTCAGGTGCAGTCGCGCAGCCCATAGCGGGTGCGTGGCCGACCATGCATCCACAATCGCGCTAAAGTCAGCACTTCGCTCCTGCAAGGATGTGCTGATGCGTTGGCTGCTGCGTTCTGTGCCACTGCTGCTGTGTTCGTTGGCGGTGCACGCCGCCGAAGTGGACCGCCGGATCGCGGTGACCATCGACGACCTGCCCTGGGCGCGGGTGGACCAGATCGTTCCGCCGGACCTGCAGGCACGGCATGAGGCATTGATGGACCAGCTGCGCCAGGCGGCCGTGCCGGTGGTCGGTTTCGTCAACGAGAACAAGCTGGAGGTAGACGGCCAGGTGCACCCGGCGCGGGTGCAGATGCTGCGCGACTGGCTGGACGCCGGTTATGCGCTGGGCAACCACACCTACTCGCACATGGACCTGAATGCCAAGGGCGTGCCTGCATTCCAGCAGGACTTCCTGCGTGGCGAGACGGTGCTGCGGCCGTTGCTGGCCGAGCGCGGACAGGCACCGCAGTGGATGCGCCATCCTTATCTTCGGGCTGGCCGCACACCGGAAGAGCGTGCGGAGATGGACGTGTTCTTCAAGAACCACGGCTATCGCGTAGCACCGGTCACCGTCGACAACGGCGAGTGGGTGTGGGCGTTCGCCTATGCCAACGTGATGAACGAGCAGCCCGATTCCCCGGCACGCGAGGCGACGTTGGCGCAGCTGCGCAAAGGCTATGTGCCCTACATGCTGAACAAGCTGGACTACTACGAGAAGCAGTCGCAGGCGCTGCTGGGCTATGCGCTGCCGCAGGTGTGGCTGATGCACGCCAACGAACTCAATGCGGCCACGTTCGCCGAACTGGTGGCGGCGACGAAGCGCCGCGGCTATCGCTTCATCTCACTGGATGAGGCGATGCGTGACCCGGCCTATACACGTGGTGCCGAAGGCTACAGCGGCCGTTACGGCCCGAGCTGGTTGCACCGCTGGGCGATGGCGGAGAAGAAACCGAAGGAGTTCTACGCCGGTGAACCCGAGGTGCCGGCGTGGGTGATGAAGCTGGCCAAGGTGGATTCTGAGTGACGCTCAGCGCTTGACGGCCAGCACGCCGTCAAGCGCCAGCTCGGCCTTGAAACCGGCCTTTTCCAGGCGCTTGGCCACTTCACGCGGCACATCGCGGCCGCTGGTCAGCTTGTTCGGCGCACCGGTGTAGTGGAACAGGCGGCCACCCTTGCGGATGACGCGGGCGAGGTGGTCGTAGAACACCTGCGAGTACAGCTCGCCAGCAATGCCGAAGCGCGGCGGGTCGTGCAGGATCGCGTCGACACTGTTGCTGGCCACCTGTTCGATCTGCTGCGAGACATCGCCGTGGCTGAACTGCAGGCGGCCCCCGGCGGCGGCCGAGTCCGGATCCGGCGACCATGGGTTGAGCGTGCGCAGCCACATCACGTCGGCGTTCTTCTCGAACGAACGGATCTGGCCGACACCGGCCTCCAGCGCACAGGCGGCGAAGTAGCCCAGGCCGCCGCAGGTATCGAGGATGACCTTGCCGGCCGGGGCGACCAGCTCGACCTTGCGGCGTGCATCCTCGAACGGTGACAGCTTGGAGGTCGGCAGCATCTTGATGCCGTCGATCTCGAAGGTCGGTGCGCCCCATTCGGTGGGCACCAGCTTGATCAGTGAACCGCTGTAGCGCGAGATCGGCGCGAACTCCTCGCCATCCCAGTAGTACAGCGTGCGGTCCTTCAGCTTGCCCGGCCACGGGTAGGCCTGGCCACGGAAGTGGAAACCGTCGCCATCCAGCGCCACGCTGTCCTCGCTGCGGCCGAGGTCGAGCGAGCCCTGCCAGTCGGCAGCGCCCTTGTCATGGGCACGGCGCAGGGTATCGGTGCTGTCGCGGGTCAGCAGGGGGCCGGTGTAGTGGGGCACGGCAGGTACCGGGACGGTTCGGGGGAGGGCATGGTACCGCAGCTGCTGCCGGGGCCCGGGGTGGCTGCGGCTCTAGATCCACGCCATGCGTGGATGAAGACGGCAGGAGCCGAGCGTGGGCTCGGCTCTACAGCTGGCTCGTGCAGCTGAAGCCGTGCGTGGCTCCTTGTCCTGAGATCATGCCGACCCCGCGCGACGGCTGCATGCCCTGCCGGGCGCACGATCGACGGTGGGCCTCTTGTGTTTCCGGTGGCTGCCGATCGAAGTCGTAGCGCAGGCGGCCGTCTTCCTGCAGCAGCCAATGCACGGTAACGCGCTCATGGCGACCATCACCGAGATCCCAGTCTAGGGTGCGCATGATCAGGGTCTGCCCATCGGGCAGCTGCCGGACTTCGTCATAGGCCCCTTGGGTCTTTGGCGCGCTTACCGCAAGCAGCAGAAACAGCAGCATTGGCATCGCTCCTCAATGGAGACAGGATGTACCTATAGTGCCCTGCGCCGCCATTAGAATCATTGCGTCTTACGGGCACTTCACTGCATACACCGGCCCAGCACCGATCAGCATCAGCGCCATGTAGTCACTATCACTGGCCTTGCCCTTCAACGTCGCGCCCTTGTTGAAGTGGAAGATGCCGAAGCCGCCGGCCATGCGGATCAGCGCCTCGTCGATCTGTTCGGCGTCATCGCGGAAATAGCGGCTGATCTCGCTGCGGGAGGCCTTGTGCAGGGCATTGGGTTCGCGCTGCCACTGGTCGCCGCGGCTGAAGGAGACGAAGTATTGGCCGCCTTCCTTTTCGATGCGGAAATCGGCCGGCTTGCGCGCGCTGGTGGCGAAACAGCCCTGCAGCGGATCGGCGGAGAACGGAAGCCCGGCGTCACCCCCACAGGCGGTGAGCAGCAGGAGGGCACCGGGCAGCAGCAGGCGGAGCGTGCGCATGGGATGTCCCTACAGGGGCAGGTGCGGCTAGTGTAGGCAGCAGGCGGGCACGGCCCGTACAGAAATTCGGCAAGAACAAAGGGGTTTTCGGATGGCGCAGGGCAAGGCACCGTGGTGCGGCGTGGCCAGTTGGCTGGGCATTGCAGTGGGCTGGGGCGCGGGCACGTTGGCTGCGCAGGCGGCGGCGGCCGCAGGCGGCAGTGGCATGGCTGCGGGATTGGGCGTGGGTGTGCTGGGCGCGGCGCTGGTCGGCGGCGGCCTGGCAGTGGCTTCGCGCGTGCGCGGCGAGCGCTGGCCGTGGATCGGCATTGCTGGCGCAGTGATCAGCGCGCTGCCGCTGCTGATGTACCTGCTGCGGATGATGCTGAAGCTCTGACTGTAGAGCCGAGCCCGTGCTCGGCTGATGGCCTGCGACAGCCGAGCATGGCTCGGCGCTACAAAGGCAACGGCAAGCCGAGCATGGGCTCGGCGCTACAAAGGCAACGGCAAGCCGAGCATGGCTCGGCGCTACAAAGGCAACGGCAAGCCGAGCATGGGCTCGGCGCTACAAAGGCAACGGCAAGCCGAGCATGGGCTCGGCTCTACAGATTCGACCGCGGTCGCGCAGGATCAGCTGCGGTGTATCTCCACCGTCACGTGCACCAGCTCTTCATGGATGGCCAGCGCGTTGCGCACGGTATCGGCATCCAGGCTGGTATCGCTGGTGACCACGCTGGCGCTGACCGCGTACTTGCCGCGGCCCACCTGCCAGACGTGCAGGTCGGCCAGGCGTGCCGGCCAGGGGCCCTGTTCGATCACTTCGCGCACTTCGGCCACCACCGGTGCGTCCATCTGCGCGTCCAGCAGGATGCGGCCGCTGTCGCGCAGCAGGCCCACTGCCCACACCGTGACCAGTACCGCGCCGACCAGGCCCATCACCGGGTCCAGCCAGGTCAGGCCCAGCAGCTTGCCGCCGAGCAGGGCAACGATGGCCAGCACCGACGTGGCGGCGTCGGCCAGAACGTGCACGTAGGCCGAGCGCAGATTCAGGTCGTGACCATGCGCGTGATCGTGGTGCGCGTGGTCATGCCCGTGGTGATCGCCATGGGCGTGCCCATGGTGGTGATGCGCATGCCCCGGGCTGTCGTGCAGCCACCAGGCGCACAGCAGGTTCACCGCCAGGCCGACGACCGCAATGGCAATGGCTTCGTCGTAATGGATCGGTGCCGGCACCCACAGCCGCTCCAGTGACTGCACGGCCATCAGTGCGGCGACGCCGAGCAGGGCGATGGCGCTCGTGTAGCCGGCCAGGATCTCGATCTTCCAAGTGCCGAAGGCGAAGCGCGGATCGTGCGCATAGCGGCGTGCGCAGCGGTATGCGAACACCGACAGGCCCAGTGCCAGCGCGTGCGAGCTCATGTGCCAGCCGTCGGCGAGCACGGCCATGGAGTTGAACCACCAGCCGCCAACGATCTCCACCAGCATCATGCTGACGGTGAGCCACATGGCGCGGCGGGTATTGCGTTCGGCCAGCGGGTTGCCGTCGTCGAAGCGGTGTTCGTGGTGGCGGGCGGCGGCGAGGGCGTCCAGATGCATGGGCAGACCAGGGGTGGAAGGATACCCCCATAGGGTATACGATATCGCCATGGCCCATGTACACAAGCATCGAAAGCAGCTGCTGACCCGCGTTCGCCGTATCGGCGGCCAGGTGGCGGCGTTGGAACAGGCGCTGGATAGGCCCGAGGGCGAGGCGGGTGACTGCGCGGATGTGCTGGTGCAGGTCGCCGCGGTACGCGGTGCTGCCCACAGCCTGCTGATGGAGCTGCTGCACGAGCACCTTCAGGAGCATGTGGTGGGCGCGGAAGACCCGCAGCAGCGGGCGGCCGAAGCCGAAGTGCTGGTGGAGCTGCTGCGCCGCTACGGCAAATAGGCCGTGGGGGGTAGAGTCGACTGTTAGTCGACTGCTCTTTGCCCAGGCGGCATGAGATCCCGCGCTTCGCGCGATAGTCGACTAACAGTCGACTCTACCCTGCGTGCCGGTGCCGCGCGTTCCAGATATGCGTTGCGGCCAGCAGCAGGCTGCCGGTAACGGTCATCGGCGTTTCCCAGTCATGTGAGGGAAGGGCCAGCGCGCCGGCCAGCAACAGGCCCAGACCGGCGCCGGCGGTGGCCCAGGCCAGCACGGGCAGCGGGTGACGGCGCTCGGCCCGCCACAGCGCGTAGCCGGTCAGCGGCAGGGCGATGGCCACGAACAGCAGGTGCACCCACTCCGCTTCGGCCCAAGTGCCGAACAGCGGTAGCGCGGCGGCCAGCAGAGGCAGCGCCAGGCAGTGCAGCAGGCACAGGCTGGACAGGGCGAGCGCGCCGGCATCAAGCAGGGCGGCCGAAGGTGACTTCATCGGGGGAGGTTCCTTGCGCAACAATTGTTATACAGTAACATTTCCGTTCCGCAGCCAACCCGCTCCGACATGAACACTGTTTCCCGCGCCGACCGTCGCCTTCCGGTCACCGTGCTGTCCGGCTTCCTCGGGGCCGGCAAGACCACCCTGCTCAACCAGATCCTGCGCAACCGTGAGGGCCTGCGCGTGGCGGTCATCGTCAACGACATGAGCGAAGTCAACATCGATGCACAACTGGTGCGCGAAGGTGGCGCCGAGCTGCGCCGCACCGAAGAGACGCTGGTGGAATTCAGCAACGGCTGCATCTGCTGCACGCTGCGCGATGACCTGCTGCAGGAAGTGCGGCGCCTGGCCGATGCAGGTCGGTATGACTACCTGCTGATCGAATCGACCGGGATCGGAGAGCCGATGCCGGTGGCCGCGACGTTCGCGGTGCGCGACGAGCACGGCTTCAGCCTGAGTGACATTGCGCGCCTGGACACGATGGTGACGGTGGTGGATGGCAGCGCCTTCCTTGCCGACTTCGGTTCTTCACAACGCCTGGCCGAGCGTGGCCAGCAGGCCGGCCCGGAGGATGACCGCGGGGTGGTTGACCTGCTGTGCGAGCAGGTCGAGTTCGCCGACGTGATCGTGGTCAGCAAGGTGGACCAGGTGGACGACGAGGTACTGCAGGACACGCTGGCGGTACTGCGTGGGCTGAACCGGGACGCGAAGCTGCTGCTGTCCAGCTTCGGCGATGTGCCACTGGCCGAACTGCTGGATACCGGTCGCTTCGACATGGAGCGTGCACAACGTGCGCCGGGCTGGGTGAAGGAACTGCGTGGCGAGCACACGCCGGAAACCGAGGAGTACGGGATCGGCAGCTTTGTCTACCGCTCGCGACGTCCGTTCCACCCCGCGCGATTCGCCCGCGCGCTGCAGTCGGGGATGCCCGGCGTGATCCGCAGCAAGGGCTGGTTCTGGTTGGCCAACCGCATGGACTGGGTGGGCGAACTGAATACCGTGGGCGCAGCGACGCGCACGCAGGCGGCGGGATTCTGGTACGCCGCGCGCGATCGCGTGCGTGCGGGCATGGAGGACACCACACCGCTGTTGCCGCCGACACCGCTGCCTTACAGCGATCTTGGCTGGGCACGCCAGCAGGCCGACTGCTGGAGCGCACCGTTGCCGGGCCTGGAGGAATTCCCGGATTCGGCCGCGCACGCGGCGATGCAGCGGCTGTGGCATCCCTTGTGGGGCGATCGTCGCCAGGAACTGGTGGTGATTGGCGTGCACATGGATGAGCGCGCGGTGCGTGCGGAGCTGGATGCCTGCCTGCTCAATGACCAGGAACTGCGTGCGGGCCCGCTGCTGTGGCAGCAGTTGCCACAGGCGTTCCCGGTGTGGAAGCGTTGAGCTAACGGTTCCTGTAGAGCCGAGCCGACGCTCGGCTGGAGGACCATTCCATCCACGCATGGCGTGGATCTACTGCAGCCGAGCGTGGGCTCGGCTCTACAGAATCGAATCCACGCATGGCGTGGTGGATCTACAGTGCGTCGCGCCACTGCCAGGCGTCGGCGGTGACCTGCAGCACGTGCGTCGGTCGCAATGCTTGCAGCAGATGCCGGTCATGGCTGACCATCATCAGTGCCCCCGGCCACGCAGCAAGCAGCTCTTCCAATGCCTGCAACGCGCTCAGATCCAGCGCATTACCGGGTTCGTCCAGCAGCAACAGCTGGGGTGCGGGATCGGCATACAGCACGCTGGCCAGCGCCCCCTTCACCCGCTCGCCATCACTGAGGCTGCTGGCTGCCCGCTGGATGCGCTGTGCGTCCAGCCCGAGCAGGGCCAGCCGCGTGCGCAGTTCTCCCACATCGGTACCTGGGTTCGCCGCCTGCACCGTCTCCAGGATGCTGTGCCCGCCGGACAATCCCAACAGCTGCTGGTCCAGCAGTGCCAATGGCGCATGCCGTTGCACGGTGCCACTGCGTGCAGGCAGCTGCCCTGCCAGCACACGCAGCAGGGTGGATTTTCCAGCACCGTTGTCACCGACCACAGCGATGCGCTGCCCGCGTCGGATCTCGAGCTGCAATGGAGCGCTGCACCCATGCGGAAGCGCCAGCGACTCCGCTTGCAGCAGGCGTGAACTGCCGCGTTCGCCTTCACCGGCAAACAGCGCCAGTTCCGGCGCCGCGTGAACCGCTGATGCCGCTGCGCGCAGCTGGTCGGCGCTGGCCTGCAGGCGCTCGGCCTGGACCTGCTGAGCACGGCCATGGCTGGCCTCGGCGCGCTGCTTCTGCCGGCCCAGCAGGATCGGCGCCTGGTTGGCCTGCTTCGCATCGCGGTTGCCGCGTGCCTGGCGTTGCTGCTGCCGTTCGTGCTGTTCACGCGCGCTGCGCTGCTGCTGGCGGTGCTGGGCGCGCGCGTGGTCGAGCTGGGCGGCGGCAGCTTCGCGTTCGGCGGCACGCGCGTCGGCGTAGTGCTGCCACGGCCCGCCATAGCGGTGCAGTCCGCGCGCGTCCAGTTCGACGATCTGCTGCATGTGCCCAAGCAGCTCGCGATCGTGGCTGATCGCCAGCAGGCCGCCACGCCATTGCTGCAGCTGTTCGTACAGCTGCTGTCGATGCCGAACGTCGAGATGGTTGCTGGGTTCGTCCAGGATGAGCCAGTCGGCGTCGCTGGCCCAGGCACCGGACAGCGCCACCTGCATCGCCTGGCCACCGCTGAGGCGTGCGGCGGGCTGGGCGGGATCGAGATCGTCCGGCAGCCGCAATGCCTGCCATTGCTGCTGCAGGCGTTCGCGCAGATCCCAGCGGTCGCCGACGCGGGCGAAGTCGGCTTCGTCCACGCTGCCCGCTTCGATGCGCGCCAGTGCAGCCAGTTCCTCGCCGACGCCGGCGAGCTCCCCCACGGTGCCGGACGGTGGATAGCCGGGCGTGGGCAACAGGAATACGCGGCCGCTGCCGCGTACCTGGCCGCTGTCGGGCAACAGCCGGCCCGCCAGCACGCTCTTGCCGGCACCATTGGCACCGACCAGGCCGGTGGCAACCGGATCGAAGGAAAACGACAGATCGGAAAACAGCGGGCGGCCGTCGGCCAGTCGATACGACACGCGATCGAGCGTGAGGGAATGCGGGGTCATGCGACCTCCATGGATGCCGGGTTCTCCCCTGCGCGCAGGGGCGGGAAGAGTCAGGCCGTCTGTTGGGAAGACGGCGGCATCAATGGCGCATTGGTCGCGAGCCTCTGGGAGGAATGAGCGTCCAGTATAGCGGCAGTGGCTGAATGGTCAGGCGTGCGGCCGCCGGGCATGGCCCGGCGCTACCGATGGTCGGGCGGTTCTGTAGAGCCGAGCCGATGCTCGGCTTCCTTTCGCCGCGAGACGCATCCACGCATGGCGTGGATCTACGGCACGGTACCCAGGCGGGCGCCGACGAAGTCGATGAACACCCGCAGCTTCGGCAGTACGTGTCGGCCCGACGGCCACAGCAGATGGAAGGTGCCGCAGGAATGCACGTGTTCGTCCAGCACTGTGACCAGGTGGCCGTCGGCCAGGGCATCGCGCACCGAGTGCACCGGCACGAAGGCCAGGCCGATATCGCGCAGTGCGAGCGCTACCCGCGCTTCGATGGTATTGGCCACCATGTGCACCGGAAGCTCCTGCGGCGTTTCATCGTCGGGCCAGTGGATCGGCCACGGTTCCAGCTTGCCGGTGGTGGGGAAGCGATAGTGCAGCAGCGTGTGCTGCATCAAGCCTGCCGGCGTGCGCGGAACGCCGCAGCGCTGCAGGTAGCCCGGCGAGGCAACGACACGCCGCGGGAACACGCCCAGCCGCCGTGCGTTCATCCGCGAGTCGCTGGGTTCGCCAACGCGCAGCACCGCATCGAAACCTTCCTCGATGACATCGACCAGGCGGTCGCTGAAGTCCAGGTCCAGGCGGATATCCGGATACGCCGCCATGAACTCGGCCATCAGCGGCAGGGTCAGGTCGCCCACCAGCGGCAGGCCGATGCGCAGCGTGCCACGGGGCGAGGCGTGTGGCTGCGCCAGTTCGGTGCGGGCAGCGTCGCGCTCGTCGAGGATGCGCCGGCAGCGAGCCAGGAACAGCTGGCCCTCGGCGGTGAGGGTGATGCTGCGCGTGCTGCGATGGAACAGGCGCACGCCCAGGGCGTGCTCCAGCCGCGCCACGCACTTGCCCGCTGCCGAGGCGGAAATGCCCTGCAGGCGCCCGGTCTCGACGAAGCTGCGGGTGTCGGCGGCATGCACGAAGGTCTGCAGGTTGGCGAGGTTGTCCAGGACTGACATGGGCGTGCGGGCGGTGAAAACAGCAGGGTAGGTGGGCAGGAGCGCAGCGGGCGGTCCCGGCTTTGCAACACTGTGATGCGGGCGGGCGCGCGAACCGTTGCGGCCCCGCGGTTCCGGCCATCATGCCGATTGCGGACTGCGCGGTCCATGATGCCCGGAGCGGCAACCGGCTTTTTGCGCGGACGCACGCTGCCTAACGTGGCGGCCTCTCCCCCACGGATCACCGCGATGAATGCCGCTCCTTCCTTCGAACCTGTGCCGACACTGCCTTCGGTGCAGCGGCTGCTGCAGCAGGTCCACCCGCAGCGCCTGGTCGGTGCGGTGGTGCTGGTGCGCGAGCACGGCGTGCTGCGCCATGCCAGCGCCACGGGCCTGGCGGATCGCGAGTCGGCTATACCGATGCAGCGCTACCAGCTGTTCCGGCTGGCCTCGGTGAGCAAGCCGCTGTTGACCACGGTGATCCTGCGCCTGGTGGCCGAGGGCGTGCTCGACCTGGATGCACCGGTGCAGCGCTGGCTGCCGGACTTCCGCCCGGCGCTGGCCGATGGCAGCACGCCGCCCATCAGCCTGCGCCAGCTGCTCAGCCACAGCAGTGGGCTGGGCTACCGCTTCCTCGAAGCCGATGCGGATGGCCCCTATGCGCGCGCGGGTGTCAGCGACGGCATGGATGCCAACCCGTTGACCCTGGCCGAGAACGTGCGCCGCATCGGGCAGGCGCCACTGCTGTTCGCACCGGGCAGCCAGTGGATGTATTCGCTGGGCGTGGACGTGGCCGGCGCAGTGGCCGAAGCGGCAACCGGGGAAACGCTGCAGGCCTTGTTCGCCCGCTTGCTGGCTGCGCCCTTGGGCCTGCGTGACACCGCCTTCGCCACCCAGGATGCGGTGCGGCTGGCCACACCCTATGTCACCGACACACCGCAGCCGCACCGCCTGCGCGAAGGCGAGGTGGTCGCTCCGTTCGAGGGCACGGTGGGCATCGAGTACAGCCTTGCCCGCGCGACCGATGCCATCCGGTTCCCTTCGGCCGGCGCGGGCCTGGTGGGTACCGCCGATGAGGTGATGCGGGTACTGGAGGCATTGCGCGACGGGCAGCGTTCCGGCCTGCTGCCGCCCCGGCTGGTGGCGGAGATGGCGGCCCCGCAGGTGGGCGAGCAGGGGCCGCCGGAACCGCACGGCTGGGGCTTTGGTCTTGGCTTTGCGGTGCTGCGCGATGCGGCCGCCAGCGGTACGCCGCAGAACGCAGGTACATGGCGGTGGGGCGGTGCCTACGGCCACAGCTGGTTCGTCGATCCTGCGCGCGGCCTGAGCGTGGCAGCGCTGACCAACACGCTGTACGAAGGCATGGACGGCGCCTTTGTCGATGAACTGCGTGATGCGGTGTATGCCGACCTGGGGACTGCACGATGAGCGGCCATGCCATCGATGCGGCCAGCCCGGCCGGTGAAGCCACGCGTCTGCCATGGGCCGGCCTGCTGGCACTGGCCGGCGGCGGCTTCATCACCCTGCTGACCGAGACGTTGCCGGCCGGTGTATTGCGGCCGATGGGCGACAGCCTGGGCGTGAGTGATGCGGCGGTGGGGCAGCTGGTGAGCGTGTATGCGCTGGGCTCGGTGATGGCCGCATTGCCGATGACCGCGCTGACCCAGCGCCTGCCACGACGCCCGCTGTTGCTGGCGGCGATTGCCGGCTTCGTGGTGGTCAATACGCTGACCGCGTTGAGCAGCAGCTATGCGCTGATCCTCGCCGCACGTTTCCTGGCGGGCGTGAGCGGCGGGCTGCTGTGGTCGCTGGTGGCCGGCTATGCCGCACGCATGGTGGTGCCCTCGCTGCAGGGCCGGGCGATTGCGGTGGCAATGGTCGGATCGCCGTTGGCGCTGTCGCTGGGCGTACCGGCGGGCACGCTGCTGGGCCAGCAGATTGGCTGGCGCTGGGCGTTCGCATTGATGAGCGTGCTGGGCGTGGGGCTGCTGGCGTATGCGCGTTGGGCGCTGCCAGCCTTGCCTGCTGCGGGTTCCGGCAAGCGCACATCGCTGGGCGCGGTCTGGCGCATGCCCGGCGTGCGCAGTGCACTGTTGGTGATGGTGCTGTACGTGCTCGCACACAACGTGCTCTACACCTACATCGAACCGCTGGCAGTGGAGGCGGGGGCGGGCCCGTGGCTGGACCGCCTGCTGCTGGCCTTCGGCCTGGCGGCGATTGCCGGCATCGGTATTGCCGGCTGGGGCGTGGACCGCCACCTGCGCATGCTGGTGTGGGCGGCGGTGATCGGTTTCATCCTGCCGGTGCTGGCGCTGCTGCTGTGGCCGGGCAACGCGACCGCACTGCTGCTGGCAACGATCCTGTGGGGCGTGGCCTTCGGCGCGGTGCCAACCCTGTTCCAGACCGCACTCGCCCGCCGTGCCGGTGCCGCCGCGGATCTGGCGCAGTCGATGCTGGTGACCGGCTGGAACCTGGCCATTGCTGCGGGAGGTGTGGCGGGTGGTGTGCTGCTGCAGGCCGGTGGGCCCACCCGGTTGGGATGGTTGCCGTTGCTGCTGCTGGCGGTGACCGCTGCATGGTTGCTGGCGCGACCGAAGGCCTGGGCGTAGGCGGCGATCATCGATGATGTGGTGTCGGCCAGCAGCCGGCACCACCGTGGTTCACGCCATCCACGCATGGCGTGGATCCACCGAGCGCAGCGACCCGCGTTTGCCTTTGCTTTTGCTTTTGCTTTTGCCTTCTTCCGTTGATTCCGGGGTGGGACGCTGCAGGAACCTGTCAGAGGCCGGGGCGGGGGGGGGGGGGGGGGGGGGGGGGGGGGGGGGGGGGGGGGGGCGCCCGCCCCGCGGGGGGGGGGGGGGGGCGCCCCCCCCCCCCCCCGCCCCCCCCCC
>NZ_JAWIRW010000010.1:116594-155173 GCF_036319985.1 Stenotrophomonas sp. SMYL89
CGGGTTCGCGGGGGTGTCCGCGGCATGGATGCCGCGGCCAAGCCCCCATGGACGGGTTTACGGCGTCCCCCGCGAACCCGACCGTCCCGGCCAACCCTGGGATAGCAGTACGCGACCCCCCACGAGGGGCTCCGCCGTTCGCCGTCCTACTCCACTCCCTCACGCTCGATCGGCACGCTGCGCGGATTCTGCATGTCCTCCCGCGCCGCGCCGTAGCGCTGCTGCCGCTTGTGGTGGAACGCCACGAACTCATCCCGGGGCAGCGGTCGCGAGAACAGCCAGCCCTGTCCGAATTCCACCTTGCGGCTGTGCAGGTAGGCCAGCTGTGCTTCGGTCTCCACGCCCTCGGCCACCACCCACAGCCCCAGTTCCTTGGCCATGTCGATGATGTGCGGGGTCACCGGGCTGGTCGCGCTCTCGGTGCCGATCGCATCGATGAACGACTTGTCGATCTTCAGCGCATCCAGCGGCAGCTGCTCCAGGTACTGCAGGCTGGAGAAGCCCACGCCGAAATCATCGATGGCCACGCTGTGGCCAGCGCGCCGCGCCTGCGCCAGCATCGTGCGGGCGCGGTCCAGGTCGAGGAAGCCGCGCTCGGTGGCCTCCATCCAGATCTGTTGCGGCAGGATGCCGCTGCCGGCCATGTGCTTGGAGATCATCTTCAACGCACGACCGCTGCTGATGTCCTCGGCGGCGAGATTGATCGCGATGTGCGCGCTGCGATCGGCAACCAGCAACTCGCGCATGTCGCGCACCACGTTCTCGATTACCAGGTCGGTGACGTCGGCGATCATGCCGGCCTCTTCGGCCAGCGGAATGAACAGATCCGGACGCACCTGGGTGCCATCCGGGCGCTGCCAGCGGATCAATGCCTCAGCGCCGACGCAGATGCCGGTATCCAGCTCGATGATCGGCTGGTAGTGCAGGTACAGTTCGCGGCGGCGGATGGCGGTGGCCAGTTCACCGCGCAGCGACAGGCGGCGCCGCGACAGCCAGATCACCAGGCCGGCACCGGCGGCAGCCAGCAGGACGCCCAGCGGCACGAACAACCACGCCTGCTGCCGGAACGTGGCAGCCAGCGCGGTACGTGGCGTGGTTGCGATCGCCAGCCATTCCTCGTTGCGTGCGGTCGCGTACAGCGTGTTCTGGTCCAGGCCCTCGCCAGGATTGCGCAGCATGGCTTCCAGCAACGCCGTGTCCATGCCTTTCTGCTTGGCCAACAGGCGCCCATCCGGGCTGGCCAGGGCCAGGCGCACGTGCGGATCGACGATGACGTCGACGAAGCGGCGCGGATCCATCAGCACGTCGTAGCTGCCATACAGGATCGCCAGCATCTGCCGCCGGCCGCTGGCCTCCGGGCGCACGTCCACCGCGATTCCCGCGCCATCACTGGTGACGTGGTCGGGTTTGGGCTGGTTCACGTCCGAATGGAAAGTCCCCCACGAGGTGCAGCGCAGCTTGCCGTCTTCGAAATAGCCCATCTGGTCGGCCGCCGGCGTGGTCATTACCAGCGTCTGCATGCGCCGGATATGCTCGGGCGTGCACGGTTGTGCCACGCTGGCCTGCGCCGACTGCAGGGCGTGCAGTGCCTCGTGGTAGGACAGGTCCGATCGCCGAAGGGTGCGCACGGCGATGTCGCGCAGGCGTTCCTGTTCCACGCTGACGGCACGGTCCCAGGTGGCGTAGGCCATGACGGCGATCGGTACCGCGGCGGCCAGCAGGGCCAGCGCGGTACCGCCGATGATGACGCGCAGGCGGCTCATGGCCGGGGCTCCAGCAGTGCAGGCAGGGCAGGGCGCATGGTCGGGCCGGTCCGTGGGCAGGTGCGGCTATCTGAGCATGGCGCCGGGCCGGGCGGAATGGGCATGACCCGGCAATTCGTCACATTGTGATGAAAGCGGCCAGGTTTGACGGAATCAGCCCATCCGGCGCTGGCGCTTCGGCGCACGGAGGACTACCGTCGAACGCTTCACCCGCCCCTTCCCGCGCCCATGACCGAGCCCGCCACGCCCCCCGAGCACCTGCGCCGCAGCCTGTCCAACCGCCACCTGCAACTGATCGCCATCGGCGGTGCCATCGGCACCGGGCTGTTCATGGGCTCGGGCAAGACCATCAGCCTGGCGGGCCCGTCCATCGTCTTCGTCTACCTGATCATCGGCGCGATGCTGTTCTTCGTGATGCGCGCGATGGGCGAGCTGCTGCTGTCCAACCTGAACTACAAGTCCTTCATCGATTTCTCCACCGATCTGCTCGGCCCATGGGCCGGATTCTTCTGTGGATGGACGTACTGGTTCTGCTGGATCGTCACCGCCATCGCCGACGTGATCGCGATTGCCGCCTACGCGCAGTTCTGGTTCCCCGGGCTTGAAGCCTGGAAGCCGGCGCTGGCGTGCGTGATGCTGCTGCTGTCGTTGAACCTGGTGACGGTGAAGCTGTTCGGTGAAATGGAATTCTGGTTTGCGCTGATCAAGATCGTGGCGATCTGCGCGCTGATCATCACCGGTGCCGGATTGGTGGCGTGGGGCTTCACCTCGCCCAGCGGTCACACCGCGGCGCTGTCCAACCTGTGGAATGACGGCGGCATGTTCCCGATGGGGCTGGTTGGCTTCTTCGCCGGCTTCCAGATTGCGGTGTTCGCCTTCGTCGGCATCGAGCTGGTCGGCACCACCGCCGCCGAAACCGCCGACCCCGAGCGCAACCTGCCCAAGGCGATCAATTCGATTCCGGTGCGCATCATCATCTTCTACGTACTGGCGCTGATCGCGATCATGGCCGTCACCCCGTGGCGCCAGGTGGTGCCGGACAAAAGCCCGTTCGTGCAGCTGTTCGTGCTGGCCGGTATTCCGGCCGCGGCCAGCCTGATCAACTTCGTGGTACTGACCTCGGCCACGTCGTCGGCCAACAGCGGCATCTTCTCCACCAGCCGCATGCTGTACGGCCTGGCCGAGGAAGGCCACGCCCCGCGCGGGTTGTCGAAGTTGTCACGCGCCGCCGTGCCGGCCCGTGGCCTGCTGTTCTCCTGCCTGTGCCTGCTGGGTGGCACGCTGCTGATCTACCTGATCCCGAACCTGGTGACGGCGTTCACCCTGGTGACCACGCTGGCCACCGTGCTCTTCATCTTCGTCTGGTCGCTGATCCTTGTGGCCTACATGGTCTACCGCCGCCGCTACCCGGAGCGCCACGCTGCCTCGATCTTCAAGATGCCTGGCGGCGTCGCCATGTGCTGGGCCTGCCTGGTGTTCTTCGCCGGCGTACTGGTGCTGCTGAGCCTGCAGGGCGACACCCGCCAGGCGTTGATGGCCAGCCCGGTGTGGTTCGTGCTGCTGGGCGTGGGGTACTGGGTGCGATGCAGAACGGCGAAATGACCGGGGATGCGGAGGGGGCGGCAATGCCGGAAATCGCGAACGTTGGAGATCGGAACGTCGGAAACCGGAACGTCGGAAACCGGAACGTCGGAACGTCGGGAATCGGTAGAGTCGACTGTTAGTCGACTGCTCTCCCATGGGCCACCGCAGAACCCCGCGCTGCGCGCGATAGTCGACTAACAGTCGACTCTACCGGTGAAGCTACCGGTGCCGGTTCCAGTTCCAGTTCCGTTGCGGGTCCCGGTACCCGTCCAATCCCCATTCACTTGGCGTTAGCGGGCGCGGCCGGATCATCCGGCCGCCATGTCCCGTCGCCCCTTCCTGCTCGCACTGTTGCTGCTGTCCAGCCTGTGGCCGGGGCTGGCCGCCGCGCGCACCGTCTACCGCTGCGTGCAGGGCAACACCGTCAGCCTGGCCACTGCACCGGAACCCGGCTCACGTTGCACCCCGAAGGAAATCGACGACAACGCCATTCAGGCCCCGAACCTGTGGGGCAACATGGGTGTGTTCAGTGGTGTGCTGTACGAGCGCGAGCAGGATGGCGTGCTGGTCTATTCCACCCGCAACCTGCCTGGTTCGCGGGTGTTCCTGAAGTTCACCGTGGCCACGCCGCCGGGTGAGCCCGCCCACGAGGGCCTTGGCAAGGTCGGCAAGCCGCAGCTGGCCCAGCATGCCAAGCAGTTCAAGGCCGCCGCCAGGGCCACCGGCGTCGACGACGCCTGGCTGCGTGCAATTGCCCATGCCGAGAGCAATTTCGATGCGCTGGCGGTCTCGAGCAAAGGTGCGCAGGGCGTGATGCAGCTGATGCCCGAGACCGCGCAGGAATTCGGTGTGCGCGATCCGTTCTCGCCGCAGCAGTCGATCGAGGGGGGCGCGCGCTACATGCGCGCGCTGCTGCGCCGCTACAACGGTGACAGGCCGCTGGCGGCAGCGGCCTACAACGCGGGCATCGGTGCGGTCACCCGCTACAAGGGCGTGCCGCCGTATGCCGAAACCCTGGCCTATGTGGACAAGGTGATGGCGCTGTACGCACGCTACCGCGAAGCGATGGGCATCCGCACCGAGGTGCCCGCGCGCTAGGCCAGTGGCGCTGTACGCGTGGTGTAGAGCCGAGGCCATGCTCGGCTGCAATTGGCGCAGCCGAGCATGGGCTCGGCTCTACACAAAAGCCGCTCAGCGCGAGGTCGAGGTACTGACCAGTTCGTAGCGCTCGATCCGGCCGACGCGTGCAACTTCGGCCTGCACGTCAGCGCGCTGCTTCAGCGCACGCCAGGCCGCATCGATCTTCACGTCGCCCGGCAATGACGGATAGGTGCGCATGTCCTGCAGGCTGGCCAGCGTCTCGCCACGGTCGGTGGGGGAGCGCAGCTGTTCGATCAGCACCGCTGCTGCGCCGTCCAGGTTGTCTTCGTCCAGCAGCATCTCGCGATGGAACAGGCGCGCGTCGTCGCGCTGGGCGAGGATCACCGAGCGTGCGGCTTCCACCGCCTGGGCATCGCCGCGCTCGCGGGCGGCAGCGAACTGCACCAGGGCTTGTGCGGCTTTGCCGTAGGCGCCGAGACCGGGGAGGTCCTTCACGGCCTGCGCGGCATCCTGCATACGTCCCAGCGAAGTGAACACGAAGCCGACATTCAGCCGGTGCTCGATGTCGTCCGGGCCGAGTGCGCCGATGCGGGCCGCCTGTTGCGCCACCGCCAGGGCATCGTCGGTGCGGCCCAGCCGGCGCAACGCGGTGAACCGGCTGTTGAGCAGCCACGCCACCCACTCGGCTTCCTCCGCCGACGGCGATTCACCTTCGGCGGCCGCACGGGCCATGCCGTCGGTCAGTGCCAGCACTTCTTCATTGCGGTCCAGCATCAGCAGCGTGACGCTGAACTGGGCCATGCGCGCGTCCAGCTTGCGATCAAGCAGGCCGGACACCCGCAGGTCGTCCAGGTGCTTCTGCGCGACCTGTACCGGGTCGAAGCGCGGATCGGCACGGTCGACATAGCGGTCGAAGCGCTTGTCGCTGCGCAGCTGGATGATCTCGGCCGGGCTGTCGATGCGGGCCAGCGTGGCCGGGATCGCATCGCCGCGGCCGTTCTCGGCCTGCAGCGTGGCCAGCGCCAGCCACAGTCCGGCCGGTTCCAGGCCACCGCTCTTCCAGCCGTTGTCGAACAGCGCCTGCAGCAGGTCCATGCGCTGTCGTGGCTGATCGTGCAGGCGATACTGCAGGTAGCCGATCGTCTGGTGATCGAGTGGCACGGGCCCGTCGGCATGTTTCAGCGCCCGCACCAGATAGCGGGTGGCCGCCGCAGGCTGGTTCTCGGACAGTTCCACCGACATCAGGGTGAGCAGGATCTGCGTATCGTCGGGCAACGCTTCCATCGCCCGCTGCAGATAGCGGCGGGCCTGGGCCGGCTTCTTCTGCATCAGTGCGGTCCAGCCGGCCACCTGCGAGGCACGGCCCCGTCGCTCGGCGTCGAAGTCGTCCAGCAGCGGATCCTCCATCAGCCGCTCCATGGCAATCAGCGCCCCCAGCGTGTTGCCGCTGCGCGACTGCTGGATCGCCTCATCCCAGCGCGTGGCGTAGGCCATGTGTACCGCGTCGCTGGTAACCGACGGCTTCTGGGGTGCCACCGTGATCGAGGCGGACACGGGCGTGCTGGCCAGCGTGGCGATCAGCAGGGCGGCGAGGGGGAGCGTGCGGGGCATGGAGGTTCTCCATCCGTGGGAACCGCATTGAACCTGCTGTGGCCAACGAGAACAAGCGCGGTGCATGGAACTCTGGTATCCGGCCGCACGATTGGCCGTGGCGCATCCCGTGCGCAGCGTCTATTGTCGGTACCTCTTCAGACAGCAGCAGGTAGTGCAGCGCGATGGCACGGTGGCAATGGATGGCGGCATGCGTGGCGTTGGCAACGGCAGTGGCACTGGCGGCGACCTGGTGGGAGGCACCGCTGCACACGCTGGCTGAACCCGCAGGCCCCGCGCCCACGCCGCTGGCCTGGACTGCGCAGATCGAGCCGCTTGCCGGCGATGGTCATCCGGGTGACCGCGACGGTGCCGCCGCGCAGGCCCGCTTCGCCGACCCGTATTCACTGCTGCGCGGTGCCGATGGCAGCATCTACTTCACCGATGCCGGCGACAACAACCGGATCCGCCGCCGCCTGCCCGATGGCCGCGTCGAAACCGTAGCGGGGCAGGGCGAGGGACGCGTTGATGGCCCGGCGTTGCAGGCCAGCTTCAATACACCTTCGGGCATCGCGGCCGATGCGCAGGGCAACCTGTACGTGGCCGACACCGGCAACCATGCGATCCGCCGCATCGGCACCGATGGCCAGGTCAGCACGCTGGCCGGTGGTGAACAGGGCTATGCCGATGGAGTGGCCGCGCAGGCACGCTTCGATGCACCGATGGGCATCGCGGTGGACGCGCAGGGCCAGGTCTACGTGGCCGATACCTACAACGACCGTATCCGGGTGATCGGTACCGACGGCACGGTGCGCACCCTGGCCGGTGGTGAGCGCCCGGGAATGGCCGATGGCACCGGCGCCGCTGCGCGCTTCGATACGCCGGTGGCGTTGGCCTTCGATGCGCAGGGCGCGCTGCTGGTGGCCGACCTGTTCAACAACGCGGTGCGCCGCGTCGGTGCCGATGGCACGGTCAGCACCGTGGTGGGTGGTGGTGGCGTGATCAACGGGCCGCTGTCGTTGGCCACCACCCACGATGGCGTGCTGTACGTGGGCGACATGGATGGCCGCATCGTGCAGGTGACGCCGCAGGGCCATCAGATCGCGCTGGTCGGCAACGGTCGACTGCCACGCCTGGCCCGCCCCAGTGGGCTGGCGATGGACGCCGACGGCAGCGTGCTGGTGGCCGACGCGACGGCCTATCGCCTGCACCGCCTGCGCCCGCTACCGGTGGGGGAACTGCCGGCGCCGGCACTGGTCGGCCCGGCTGCCGATGCGGCGTTGCCGGAGACGGGCGGCCGCTGGCCGCTGGCACCGCAGGACGGTTGGCATGAAGTGGTCGGTACGTTGGGCGAAGTGCGCGGAAACTTCAAGGGCGAGAGTCGCCATCACCTGCACGGGGGCTTCGACGTGCGCGGTGATGTGGGCCAGACCGTGCTGGCGATCGCCGATGGCAAGATCAGCAGCCCGATGGCGGCCTGGAGTCTGGGTGAACAGGCCGAGGGCCTGGCGGTGGACCGCCTCAAGTACATCCACATGCGGGTGGGCCGCACCCCACGCAATGAACCGTTCGATGCGCGCTGGCAGGCGCTGTACGACGAACAGGGCAGGCTGGAGCGGATGCGCGTGCGGCGTGGTATGCGCATCCACGTCGGTGACCGCCTGGGCAGCATCAACAACCAGGCGCACGTGCACCTGGCCGTCGGCACCGGAGGTTTCGAGACCAATGCCGTGGCACTGGGCTTCCACAACTACGCCGACCACTTCGCACCGCGCATCACCGATGTGGCGCTGCTGGACGACAACGACCAGCCAATGGCCGCAGGCAGCGAAGGCGTGGTGATGGTGGCGCGCCAGGGACGCGGTGTGCAGATCGTGGTGGAGGCCTGGGACCAGGTCGACAACAATCTGCCACGACGCCGCCTGGGCATGTACCAGGTGGGCTACCAGATCCTGGATGCCAGTGGCCGGGCGCTGCAGGGCTACGAACAGCCACGCTGGAACATCGTGTTCAACCGCATGCCGCCGCAGAAGGAAGCGGTGCGGGTGGCCTATGCCCCCGACAGCGGCATCACCGTGCACGGCAGTGCGGTGACCCGTTTCCGTTACCTGGCCACCAACACCGTGCGTGACGGCCTGATGGAAACCGGGCGCTGGCAGCCGGCGGCGCTGCCGCCGGGCGAGTACATCGTGCGCGCCAGCGTGCGCGACTACAGCGGCAACGAAGGCGTAGGCCCGCGCGAGATCAGGGTACGGCTGCTGCCATAGCGGCAGCCGGGGCGCCGCAGCGTTCGCGCTCGGCGTCCATGTCTTCCAGCGGCCGCACTTCGATGCTGCCGAAGCGTGCCCATGGGAAGTCGCGGGCGATGCGCATGGCTTCGTCGCGGTCGCGGGCGACGATCAGGTTGAAGCCTGCCAGCAGTTCGCGGGTTTCGGCGAACGGGCCATCCAGTACACGGCTGTGGCCATCGCGCACGCGCAGGGTCTGTGCGGTGTCGACCGGCTGCAGCTTCTGCGCGGCCAGAAGCGTGCCCTTGGCCTGCAGTTTGTCGGCGTGCGCCAGGCAGTCGCGCATCAGCGCGTTGAATTCTTCGGTGGGCAGGGCCTGCAGCAGGGCAGGCTCGATATAGATCAGAAGCAGGTACTGCTGCATGGCACGGTCCTGGCGGGGGCGGGGTGCCCATGATGGCGCAGGTCTGCGCGTGGGCATGTTGCAGCGCGGGAGGCGCGCCTTCGACGGGGATCGGCGAACGGCGGAGCCCCTCCGTGGTGGGGTTGGGTTGGTCGCTGAAAGCTGGGTTTCTGGTGATTGGCCGGGTGGGTAGGCGGGTCGGGGGACGCCGTAAACCCGTCCTTGGGGGCTTGGCGGCGGCTTGCTCGTGTGCGCTGTCCTGCGCACACGGCAAGACCGGGGTTGGGCATCGTGCCCAACCCGCCCGAGGCATGCCTCGGGCCCATGCCGGGGACACCCCCGCCCCGCCTACCCACCCGGCCTTGGACAGATCTCTGCGGCTGACCCACCACGGGAAATCACAAGCAAGAGCAAAAGCGGGTCGCTTCGCTCACAAAGCCGAGGCCGCCAGCCATCCGCCGTTGCTGTTGCTTTTGCCTCTGCCTTTTTTCTTGATCTTCCCGTGGTGCGTGCCGGAGGCAGGAAACTGTCCAAGGTCGGGTGGGGAGGCAGGGCAGGGGCGTGAGCCGCATGGATGCGGCGACCGAGCTTACATGGACGTACTTGCAGCGCCCCCTGCCCTGCCTCCCCACCCGGCCAAACCCATGAACCCGGGCTTTCAGCGACCAACCCACCCCCACCACGGAGGGGCTCCGCCGTTCGCCGACCTCCGCCGAAGGCGCGCTTTCCACGGAAGAAATAATTTTTAGAGGACGTGTCGATTTCCAGCCCCCTGGTTCGTTGTACCCAGTGAAGGGCACGCACCACGCGTCCCCACGGGAGACTGCAATGAAAGTAATGGTGATCGTGAAGGCCAACGCCGACTCCGAAGCCGGCCGCATGCCCAGCGAACAGGAACTGTCCGAAATGGGCGCCTTCAACGAACAACTCGTGGCCGCCGGCATCATGCTGGCCGGGGAAGGCCTGCACGCCACCCAGCGCGGTCGCCGCATTCATTTCGGCAACGGCGCACCCAGGGTCGAGGCTGGCCCGTTCGGCCCCGCCAGCGAGCAGATCGCCGGATTCTGGCTGTGGGACGTGCGCTCGCTGGAGGAGGCCGTCGAGTGGGCCAGCCGCGCGCCGTTCGGTAGCGGGGGCACGCTGGAACTGCGCCCCCTGATCACCGCCGAAGACTTCGGTGAAGCCTTCACCCCCGGCTTACAGCAGCAGGAACAGCGTCTGCGTGCACAGCTGGAAGGTTGATCCGATCCATTTCCCCGCCGGGCATGGCCCGGCGCTGCCACCCTGAAACCCTCAACGGAGTAGTGCCATGAAACTGATTCCCTTCCTCGGCTTCAGCGGCCAGGCCCACGATGCGATGGCGTTCTACGCCAAGGCACTCGGCGGCCAGGTCACGTCGGAAATGAAGTACCGCGACATGCCGCCCTCCGATGGTTCGCCGGGCTGCAACGAGATGCCGCCGGAAACCCTCGACCACGTCGCGCACAGCCAGTTGGAGATCGGCAACGCCATCCTGATGGCCGCCGATGGCCCCGGCGGTGGCGAGGGGGGCTCGACCACCATCAATGTCGATGTCGACAGCATCGAGGAAGCCGAGCGCGTGTTCGCCGCGCTGGCCGAAGGCGGCCAGGTGCAGATGCCGATCGCCGAAACGTTCTGGGCGCACCGCTGGGGCATGTTGATCGATCGCTACGGCAAGCCGTGGATGGTCAACTGCATGAAACAGCCCTGATCCCTCTTTTCTTCATCCACAAGGAGCTTCACCGATGAGTACACCGCAACCGCAGATGATCTTCGTCAACCTGCCAGTGCAGGACCTGGAGAAGTCGAAGGCGTTCTTCACCGCGTTGGGATACAGCTTCAATCCAACCTACACCAATGACGATGCGGCCGGCATGGTCATCAGCGAGAGCATCTACGTGATGCTGCTGACCCAACCTTTTTTCCAGCAGTTCACCAACAAGCCGATTGCCGATGCGCACACCCACACGGAAGTGATCAATGCGCTCTCGGCACCCAGTCGCAAGGCCGTTGACGAGTTGGTGGACAATGCACTGGCCGCCGGCGCCAGCGAACCGCAGCCGGCGCGCGACCTGGGCTTCATGTACCAGCGCGGCTTCCAGGATCTGGACGGCCATCTCTGGGAAATCGCACACATGGAAGGCGAGCCGGGCTGACGGTCGCTGCAGGGAGAACCCTCATGGCTTACGTGGATGCTTACGTGCTGCCGTGCCCGCAGGACAAGGTGGCGGCTTACCGCCGCCTTGCCCGCAAGGCCGGCGCGGTGTGGAAGGACCATGGCGCGCTGCAGTACATGGAATGCGTGGCTGACGATGTGGAACCCGGCAAGAGCACCTCGTTCCCGCGCGCGGTGAAGGCCAGGCCCGGTGAAACAGTGATCGTCGCCTTCGTGGTGTTCCGCTCGCGTGCGGCACGCGACCGCATCAATGCCAGGGTGATGGCCGACCCACGGTTGGCGTCGCTGGGCCCGAAGGACATGCCGTTCGATACCAGGCGCATGTTCTGGGGCGGCTTCAAGCCGATTGTGGAAGCGTGAGTTGCGGCGCTTGTGCGGGCCGGGCGTGCGTGCTGTGATCGGCGCATGCCCGATCCCGCACTGACGCAGCGTCTGGAGACCCTCTGGCGGATGGAGTCGCCGGTGTTGATCGCGCGCCTGGCGCGGCTGCTCGGGGGCGATGTCGGCCGTGCCGAGGAGCTGGCCCAGGACACCTGGCTGGCCGCGCTGGAGCGCTGGCCGGAGCAGGGCATCCCGGACAATCCCGGAGCCTGGCTGATGACCACTGCGCGCAACCGTGCCATCGATGTGCTGCGCCAGCACCAACGCGTGGCGCAGCAGCACGCGCAATGGGGGGAGGAACTGCATCCGGCACCCCTGCCAGCGCCGGATGAGAGCCAGGCGCTGGAAGATGACCTGGGGGACGACCTGCTGCGCCTGATGTTCGTGGCCTGCCACCCGGTGCTGCCGGCCGATGCGCGGGTGGCACTGACCCTTCGCCTGCTCGGTGGCCTAACCACGACCGAGATCGCCCGCGCCTTCCTGCAGCCCGAGCCGACCATCGCCCAGCGCATCGTGCGCGCCAAACGCACCCTGGTGCAGAAGCAGGTGCCCTATGAAGTGCCGCGTGCGGAGGCGATGCCCGAGCGGCTGGCGTCGGTGCTGGAGGCGATCTACCTGGTCTTCAATGAAGGCTATGCGGCCAGTGCCGGCGATGACTGGATGCGACCGGCGTTGTGCGAGGAAGCGCTGCGGCTGGCGCGCATCCTGGCACATCGGCTGCCGGTACCGCCGGTTCTGGGCCTGCTGGCGCTGATGGAACTACAGGCCTCGCGCGCTGCGGCACGGACCGACGCGCAGGGCGTACCGGTGCTGCTGGACCAGCAGAACCGAGCCCGCTGGGACTGGCTGCAGATCGAGCGTGGCCAGCAGGTGCTGGCGCGCGCGCTGGCGGCCGGTGGCGGCGACGATCCCTATGTGCTGCAGGCACGTATTGCCGCCTGCCATGCGGCTGCGCGTCGGGCTGACGCCACCGACTGGCCGCGTATCGCTTCGCTCTACACCCGGTTGCTGCAGGTGATGCCTTCGCCGGTTGTCGCATTGAACCGGGTCGTGGCGGTGCTGCGCAGCGAGGGCGCGTTCGCCGCGTGGGCACAACTGCAGCCGTTGCTGGATGAGCCGCGCCTGCGCGAGTACGCGCCGTTGCAGGTGGTACGCGGCGAAGTACTACAGAGGTTAGGGCGGGAGCAGGATGCTCGTGACGCGTTCGTCGCTGCGGCTGATCTCACCATGAACGAGCGAGAGCGCGCGCATCTTCTGTCCAGGACGAAGTAGCTCTTCTTTGGACATTGATCGCGAGCGTGTCGCATCTGGCCTTCCGGTGCGCTGCCTCGCCCGTGCACAAAGCGATTCTGTGCCATGAGAATCCACTGAGATTCTGACGCATTCGGACGATCTTGAGTCGATTGAGATTATTCCTATTCCATCTGCGCGGCGGAGCTGATCATGATTGCTCGTCTGCAACGGACGAGTTGGCTGAGTTCATCGAGCCTCCAGACTTCCAACGCGCCCGTCCGGTCCAAGACATAGGCTTCCCGTACTGCGGTGATGATCGTCCGAATGGGCATGCAGTACAGGAGACAGGTAACCGATACCAACGCAGGAAGTAAGCGCATGTCGAGCAAGGATGGTTCTGTCGCTCCCAAGGAGCGGATCAACATCAAATACGTACCCGCAACGGGCGATCAGGCGGCCGAGATGGAGCTGCCACTCAAGCTGGTTGTTGTTGGCGACTTCAAGGGCCACACAGAGCAGGCCATGATTGACGAGCGCCAGTCTGTCCGTGTCGACAAGGGCAGCTTCGATGCCGTCATGGAGAAGGCAGAGCTCGGCCTCACGCTTGACGTCCCTGACCGTCTTTCAGACGAGCCTGAGAGAAGGCTCAATCTTCAGCTTTCGTTCTCCTCGCTCAATGACTTCACGCCAGACGCGATCGCCCAACAGCTCCCAGAGCTCCGTACGTTGCTGGAGCTCAGGGAGGCCCTGGTCGCGTTGAAAGGACCACTAGGCAACGTTCCGGCCTTTCGCAATGCATTGCAGGAAATGCTGGCTGACCCGGGAGCGCGCGAAAGACTGGCCGAAGAACTGCAGTTGGCGTTGACAACGCGGGACGAGTACAGCCGCTGAGAGCTTTCTCGTCATTCTGCCCAACAACCAAAGGGAACCACAATGGAAGCCAAGGAAACTTCTTCAGGGAAGATCGCGCCCGCGCCGGTTGGTTTGCTCGATCAGATCATGGCCCAGACCAGGATGCAGCCGACGCAGGAGGGCTACTCCACGGCAAAACGGGGCGTTGCTGAATTCATTGCCGAAATGCTGCGCACAAAGGATCGGACCGAGCCGGTCAACAAGCATCTCGTGGATCAGATGATCGTCGAACTGGATGTCCGCATCAGCCAGCAGATGGATGCGGTACTCCACCACCCCCGGTTTCAGGATCTGGAATCCGCCTGGCGTGGATTGAAGCTATTGGTTGATCGCACCGATTTCCGGGAGAACATCCAGATAGATATTCTGCATGCCACGAAGCAGGAGCTCCTTGAGGACTTCGAGAGCGCAGCGGAAATAACCCAGAGCGGACTCTACAAGCACAGCTACTCAGCGGGCTATGGGCAGTTTGGCGGCGAGCCTGTCGCTGCCATGATTGGCAACTACTACTTCGGTCCGTCGACACCGGACGTCAAACTGCTGAACTACATCGCATCCGTGGGGGCCATGGCGCATGCGCCGTTCATTGCCGCAGCAAGTCATGAATTCTTCAGCATCGATGGCTATCAGGAGCTGTCCAGCCTGAAGGAAATCAAGGACATCTTTGATGGCCCTCGATACACGAAGTGGCGCGCCTTGCGGGATTCAGAAGACTCCCGCTATCTAGGCCTGGCCATGCCGCGATTTCTTCTTCGGCAGCCCTACGACCCGCTGGAGAATCCTGTTCGGCGATTCAGCTATACCGAATCTGTAAGCGATTCACATGAGAACTACCTTTGGGGCAACGCAGCCTTCCTGCTGGCTACCCGAATTACTGACAGCTTTGCCAAGTATCGTTGGTGCCCCAACATCATCGGTCCTCAATCCGGTGGTGCAGTGGAAGATCTTCCCGTGCACCTTTATGAGGCACTTGGCCAGATCCAGGCAAAGATTCCGACTGAAGTGCTGATAACCGACCGCAGGGAGTTCGAGCTTTCCGAGGAGGGATTCATTCCCTTGACGATGCGCAAGGGGAGCGACAACGCCGCATTCTTCTCGGCAAACTCCGTCCAGCGCCCGCAGTTGTTCCCGAACACTCTTGAGGGGCAGCAGGCGCAGACGAACTACAGGCTGGGTACGCAACTTCCGTACATGTTCATCATCAATCGTCTGGCGCACTACATCAAGGCGCTTCAGCGCGAGCAGATCGGGAGCTGGAAGGAACGCCACGACCTGGAGCGGGAGCTGAATTCCTGGCTGAAGCAGTACGTAGCTGATCAGGAAAATCCTCCGGCCATGGTCCGCAGCCGGAGGCCGCTGCGCGCGGCCAGGGTCGAGGTGAAGGATGTGCCCGGTGAAGCGGGCTGGTACCAGGTGGCAATGAGTGTGCGGCCGCACTTCAAGTACATGGGGGCCAACTTCGAGCTATCGCTGGTCGGTCGGCTGGACAAGGAATAGCCAGAACATGAACAGGGCAGGGCAGGGAAGTCTCTTTGACAGGCTGGACATCCTGGAGTCGGCCACGCGGACGCGAACCGCCGCACCCAGTGCAGCCGCCAGTGTGCAGGCAGTCAAGCGCCACGTTGAGCAGTTGCTCAACGCTCGCCAGGGCGGAGCGCCGAGTTGCCCGTCCATGGGACTTCCAGATTTCAACGATGCGGTCATGGGCTCGGCTGACCTCCTGCTTCGGGCGGCCGCTGGAATCCGGGGGGCTATCGAGAATAACGAGCCCCGAATCCGGGTGGGGGATGTTCGCCTGTTGACGGATGCCCAGCAGCCGTTACAGCTGCGCTTTCGGGTGGATTGCGATCTGATTCTGGACGATCGAAGCACGGCGTTCGAGATGGAGCTGACGTTGAACGGTCACACACGCAACTACAGTGCACTCTGACCCCATGCCTCTACACAGAGCTTTCCGCGATGAGTTGAGCCACCTACGACTTCAAGGGAAGAAGTTTGCTCTTGAAAATCCGCAGCTTGCGCGGTTCCTCGGTGAACGTGCGAGCGATCCCGATGTGGAGCGGCTTCTGGAGGGCTTCTCCTTCCTGACGGCAAAGCTGCGGATGAAGATTGAGGACGACTTCGAGGAGCTGACCCACGGTCTGCTGCAACTGCTCTGGCCCAACTATCTGAGGCCAATCCCGAGCATGACAATTCTGAAATTCGAGCCCAGTGATCGTGCTATTGCCGACTCGCAGACAATACCCAAGGGCGCGATGGTCGGATCGGTCGAGGTTGATGGGGTCGCATGCCGCTTTAGAACCTGCAGCGATGTCCTCATTCACCCACTGGAAATCGAGAAAGTACATGAAGTGCACTCGCTGGAGAGTTCCATGGTCGCGATGGAACTACGCACGCTGTCGGATCTGGATCTCAGGTCAGTGGAGTGCGATGAGCTTGAACTTCATTTCGGCGGCGACGATAAGACAGCACAGACACTCTATCTGTGGCTGGCCAGATATTTGGAAGAGATCCGTATTGTGATGGGCGACTCAGTGAGCACGCTGCCCACTAAAAGTATCCAGTTTCCGGGCTTCGAAGCCGACGCCGCGCTCCTTCCCTATCCACGCAACGTCTTTGATGGCTACCGGGTACTTCAGGAATTCTTCGTTTTCCCCCGCCGCTTCTACTTCGCCAGGATAAAGAGCCTGGCGCAGGCATGGCCTGCGCAAGGTTCATCTGCGCGCATCGAGCTTCACTTCAATCGGCCCATGCCACTGGGCGTGCACATTCGAAATGGAGATATTTCCTTGCATTGTGTTCCTGCGGTGAACCTCTTCGCGCACGATGCCGAACCCATACGCGTGGATGGTCGGGTCACCGAGTACGCCATCAATCCGGCGGGTACCCAAGCGCATGGGTACGAGGTTTTCAGCGTCGATGGCGTCAGCGGCGTATGGGCATCCTCCCGGGAGCGGGCCAAAGAAGTGCGCCGGACCTATCACGACTTCTACTCATTCCAGCATGAGATAGACCGCACCTCGAATGGGCCTGCACCGTACTACCGTTCGCGGCTGCACGTTGACCAGAGCGTCGGTGGAACCCAGCAACGCATCGCCTTCATCCGAAGCGACGAGTCACTTCATCCAGATGCCAGTGAGACGGTATCAGTGCAGCTAACCTGCACCAATCGCGACTTGCCCTCAGTGCTGGTCGTGGGCGACGTATGCCATCCATTGGACGACGTCCCGGCGTTTGTCAATGTCGCCAATGCAATCCGCCCGACACCAAGCTACAGGCCAGTCCTTGATGGGAGCCTCCACTGGAATCTGATCTCCAATCTCTCGCTGAACTTCCTCTCACTCCTGGGAACGGAGCCAATGAAGGCGGTCATTCGAGCGTATGACTTCGCGGCTCTTCACGACGTTCAAGCAAAACGCGTGAGTCAGATGCGCCTGAATGGAATCGTGGCTGCCACGACTGTTCCGAGTACAGCATTCGTGATGGGGCTGCCGGTTCGAGGCCTGAAGACCGTTCTTGAACTGGATCCTTCCATGTTCCTCTGCGAGGGCGAGATGTATCTGTTCGGGTCTGTCCTTTCGCACTTCTTCTCGCTCTACGCGAGCATCAATGCCTTTCACGTCCTTGAAGTCATAAACACCGAGAACAAAGAGACATATCAATGGCCGATTCGGCACGGAAGCCAGCCCATCATCTAGCCGGTCCGCTGTTGGATAACGCCCGGCGCCATGCCTTCTACAGTCTTGTGGAACGACTTCATCGTCTGCATGACGATGACCTGGAGCATGCCTTGGACGGCGATCCTGCAGCTGAGCGAATCCGATTCTGCAATGACCCCCGGTTGGGCTTTCCAATCTCGGATGTAGTAATTGGTGAGTTCGGCCCGGCGGCTGGAGGGTACTCGTATCGCCTCGCGGTCAGCTTCCTGGGCCTGCATGGCGTCGATTCGCCACTACCGTTGCACTATGTCGAGCGTATTGCTGCAGAGCACGCCAACGGTACAGGCCTTCACGCCGCCTTCCTCGATTTCTTCAATCATCGCCTTCTCACACTACTGCATCGCGGTTGGCGCAAGTACCGCTACCACGTTCGCTTTCAGTCAGGTGCGCGCGATCGATTCTCGGGCTATGTTCTCTCGCTGATCGGTCTGCACGATGCGCATCTGAGGGAGTACAGCAGCCTGCCTTGGAGCCGACTGCTAACGTATGCCGGCGTTGTGGCAAGCCGCAGCAGATCACCTGCAACAGTGGGTGGAATCGTCTCCCATTGCTTCGACCTGCCTGACGTTGTGGTAAAGGAGTTCCAGCCAATCTACGTTGACGTGCCCGTTGAGGAGCGCTCGCGGATTGGAGCATCCGGGGCGATGTTGGGGAATAGCTTCATTGCAGGAAGCCGGGTCAGAACCCGCGAGCACTGCTTCGCGATTGCTATTGGAAATCTCAGTACGGAGCGCTTTCGTGATTTTCTGCCGAACGGGCGCGATTTCCCACTTCTGGGCACCTTGATCCAGTTTCTTCTAAGAGACCAGCTCGCGTACAACCTGGAGCTCGGATTGCGCACAGAGCATATCTCGCCTCTTCGTTTATGCAAGGAGAGCGGCGGCAACCTGGGCTGGACAACCTTTCTGGGCTCTGCTCCGTCACAGCTCGCCGACGCCAGTGTCAAAATCAAGGTGCGGGCATGAGTCTGCATGCTGATGGAGCGTGGCTACGACTCTCCGTCTCCAATCCAACGCGCATCGGCATCGGCTGCACGCCCGTTCACTCTGTCGATCATCGCGGGGGAACGATAGGTAGCGGGGACGCCAGTTGGTGCCTTGCCGACGATCGTGGTTGGATCGCATCACGTCATGCCGAGCTCTTCTCGCGTGATGGGGCATTCTGCCTGCGCGATCTGGCCGGTATGACATGGATCAACGGCGCTGAAGAGCCCCTGGGAGCCGGCAGCGTCGTTGAGCTGCGCGAAGGCGATCAGATCCGCCTGGGTGCACTGATCGTATCCGTCGGGCTTGCGAGTGAGCCAGGCGAGAGTGCTACCGGGGGCCTGTCCGAAGAGATATCTCTCGATGACCTGCTCGCAGGCGATGCGACGCCTCTGCGCCATCTCGAGGATCCGCCCTTGGATTCCCTCGTGGGCGCTCCTGCGCTGCATAACGTAGAGGTCTGTGGGGATCCGCTGTATGCACTTGATTTGATTCTGGATCGCCTTTGCTCTTCGAAGGGCTCTCCATCTGCCTGCTCGTTCGAAGCACAACCTCCGGTCGACCTGGCGTCAGAACGGGTTCGCGGGTGTCCAGATGTGCGCTGAGAGCCTGCAGGCGCTGTTGGCGCGAATCATGTTCGGATGTTCATTATCGTTGCTGGCCGGTTGCGTGGCGACATCCAAGGCCTGGCAGGTGCTGAGGGACCCTTCCCTACCTGTTGGCCTGCCTCAGGATCAGCCATCCACCATCGCGCTCAGCATCGTGGCGTCACCTGTGATGAATGCCACTTCCGAAGCGACATTGGAGCCTGATGACGAAGAACAGTTGACGGCTGGCTATCGCGTTCGGTTGTCCAGCTCTGACCTGCGCGGTCTGCTTGGCCAGCTCCGGATGACGACGCAGACACTGCAGAAAGAGCTTGGGGAGTCGGGGGAGCTGCCTCCGGGCGCTCCAGTTGCTGCAGACGATAGCAATGCAGATGTGCAGCTTGAATCGATCAATGCCGCCGGTCACATACGCGCCGTTGGTGATTACCTCGCCCCTGGCGAAATCATAAGTCCGGAGATCCAGGCAAACCCGCTCGGCGGCGAGGGAAGCCCGCTGAAGATCGCCGTCATCCAACTCAAGGATGACGGCGTGTTCCTCAGTCTCGACGCCGATGCACTGTGGGCGTCGCCTGACAGATCACTGGGGAAGACCTATCGCGATCATGACGAGTTCGTCATCAGGCCGGGCAGCTACAAGTTCGTCCCATTCCATCAGGTCCAGCGGGACACTCGTTTCATTGCTGTCGCAGCCAGATACCAGGATGTCAGCAGAGTGACATGGCGGGCAGTACATCGGATTCAGCCACACGGGAGGTCCTATCCATTGCTGGTAGAGCTGGGAGATTCAGGTATCAGTATCAAGAGTGAGGACTTGGAATGATGTTGCGGAGCAAAGTAGTCTGGAAGGAAGGGCTGTTCGTGAAGCCCCAGCACTTCCAGCAGGAGACGCGGTATCTGGAGGGCCAGCTGCATCAACGTCTGTCGTCCATTGGCGAGAACCTCCATGGATTCGTTGAGCTTGAGATAAATACCGAGTACCTGACCTTCGGAAAAATCGCGCTGCTGCGCGCGCGCGGGGCGATGCCTGACGGAAGCGTCTTCGACATGCCGATGGATACGCCGGTGCCAAGTCCACTGGACATAGCCGACGCATCGGCGATAAATCAGGTCGTGTACCTCGCCCTGCCGCTCAGGATTGAAGGCGGCACGGAGGTTCAGTGGGCCAGCAATGCGGAGTCTCGCCGTTACCAGGCACACAGACGCGAGATTCGCGACATCCACACCGAGGAGGGTGATCTGGTCGAGATGGATCTGGCCATGCCTGGCTACAGGTTGATGCTCGAGGGTGAAGACCGGAGTGCATTTGCATGCTTGGCGATCACGCGAATCCGCGATCGACGACCAGACGGCAGCGTGGCTCTTGATGACGCGCACTACGCCACTGCGTTGTCGGTGAGTGCGGTTGTTCCACTGGCGAGATTCCTCGAAGAGGTCGCTGGGCTCATGCGGCAGCGGGCCATGGTGATCGCCGAACGCATTGGTTCGCCATCTCAGTCGGGGGTGGCAGAGGTGACCGACTTTGGTCTGCTGCAGGCACTGAATCGCATCCAGCCCCTGTTCCAGCATCTGGCACGCTCACGTTGCCTGCACCCCGAACGTCTTTACTGCCACCTTTCGCAGGCATGTGGCGAGCTGGTGACATTCACAGATGACGGCCGGCTCCCGATCGAGTATCCGGCCTATCAGCACGAAGATCTGCATGCGTCATTTCATGCGCTGGAAAGTACCTTGAGAAGAGCACTGGGAACTGTGTTGGAGCCCCGTGCCGTTTCCATCCCGATGCAGCTTCAGAAGTACGGGTTGCGCACGGCCATGGTGAACGATCGCCGCCTTGTCGAGAGCGCTGACTTCATTCTCGCGGTGCGTGCGAACATTCCCCTCGAGCAACTCCGCACACGCTTCGTCCAGCAGACCAAAGTTGCCTCGATCGAACGGATCGACGAGCTGGTCAGCCTGCAGCTTCCCGGCATTCCTCTCGTTGCAATCCCGGTGGCGCCAAGACATCTCCCTTACCACGCGGGTTTCACTTACTTCCAGCTGGACAGGGGAAATCCGGCCTGGCAGATGATGCGTTCGACATCTGGCATCGGGCTGCACGTATCCGGCGAATTCCCGGGTTTGGACATTCAGCTGTGGGGAATCCGAAGTGAATAGAGAACTGCAGGATCTGGAAGGCGGCTTCATGACGCTCCCACCCGTCATCCAGGGAAAGGTCGCGCGCAAGGACGAGATCTCATTCGAGACCGCAGAAGGTATCGATGAGGATCCAGAGCTCTACTTCCAGATGCGGGGCCACTCCTGCAATCCGCTGGTGGACGCCGCCCAACCGTTGCTTGCCCTCGCCATTCGGATCAGGCGAATCGAAGTGCCAATGGACGCAAAGGCACTTCACGAGCGCATCCGCAATCAGCTGGTCACGATGGAGAACGAGCTGCGCCTGCATGGCTATGAAGCGGGGACGCTGTCTGCCTATCGATACTGTCTCTGCAGCTTTCTCGATGAGGCGGTTATGGCGACGCCTTGGGGATCGCAGTCTGTATGGGCGCAGCACTCGCTGCTCAGTGCCTGCCACAACGAGACCTGGGGCGGAGAGAAGTTTTTCAGCATCCTGTCCAGGCTCATGACACAGCCGGAGCACTTCCGTGACGTGCTGGAATTCCTCTATCTGTGCCTGTGCCTTGGGTTCAAGGGACGCTATCAGCTTGAGCGTGACGGGCAGGATTCGATCAGCACCATCATGCGTCGTCTGCACCGTAGCCTCCGACAGATGCGGGGTGCCGCACCTGCGACGCTGACCGAGTCCCTGGATCAGGCGGTCCATCGACGATATCGGCTGGTGCGCCTGCTGCCCTCATTCGCCCCTTGGCTTGCAGCAGCCTCGTTGATGGTCGCCGCCTACTGTATGTATGCGTTCTACCTGGGTGCCATGACTGCAGAAGTGCTTGGCGCGCTGGACATTGTCCTGGCGCGGCCCGGATAGATCGATTTCGAGCGACTACCCCATCTTTTCGTCGCAAGCCACCCCCATGGGCCGCAGGCCGCTGCATGTGTAATGGAAGCACAAAGCCATGATCCGTATTGAACTGTCTGCCCTCATTGCCGGTTTGAACAACGCAGCCCATTCTGCCCTGGAGCGCGCTGCGAACCTCTCCGTCCAGCGGGGAGAGCGTGAAGTGACCGCCAGGCATCTACTCTTCTGCTGCCTGGAAGACCCCTTGGGCGACTGCGGCCGGATTCTCGGGCTGAGCGGGATCGAGGTCGAGCGGCTTCGGCAGGAACTGCTCCAATCCTTTCCCGCGCAGGTGGACGCGGTGCTTTCCGCCCCTCCCACCTTCTGCCCGCTGCTACTGGAATTGCTGCAGCAGGCGTGGACATTGGCGACGCTTGAACTTGGCCAGAAAGAGGTCCGGACCGGCGCCATCCTGCTGGCGGCATTGCTGGTCCCCAATCGCTATCTCTGTTCGGCGACAGCAGCAATTCTGCGCCCGATCAATCGTGAGGCATTGCGCAATGAGTTTGCCCGGGCTGTCTCCACGTCCAGCGAGGCGGCGTTGCCGAAAGACGTGCAGTTCGATTGCGCGTCGGCTCATTCCACCGGCGGGGATTCTTCGCTGGTCAAGTACGCGACCAGCGTGACCGATTCCGCCCGGGAGGGACGGATAGATCCGGTTTCAGGTCGGGATGAAGAAATTGATCTGATGATCGACATCCTTCTGCGCCGCCGGAAGAACAACCCCATTGCAGTAGGGCATGCGGGCGTCGGCAAGAGTGCTGTCATCGAGGGCTTGGCACTGCGGATCGTCAAGGGTTTGGTCCCTGCGGCACTGCAGTCGGTTGAAATATGGAGCTTGGATCTGGGCGCTCTGCAGGCTGGGGCTTCGGTCAAGGGGGAGTTCGAAAGGCGGCTGAAGGGCGTTGTCGACGAGGTGCGTTCCTCTGCACCGCGCATCATTCTCTTCATTGATGAAGCCCACACACTGATTGGCGCAGGCGCCGCGGCCGGTGGCAGTGACGCGGCCAATCTGCTCAAACCAGCGTTGGCGCGCGGTGAACTCCGCACGATTGCCGCGACCACCTGGTCCGAGTACCGACGATACTTCGAGCGTGACCCGGCGCTATCGCGCCGATTCCAGTTGGTTCAGATTTCCGAGCCCACCATTGAGCGGGCCGTGCACATGCTGCGTAGCGTGCGCGGGTTCTATGAGAAGTCGCACGGGGTCAAGATCAGCGACGCGGCGTTGCAGGCGGCAGTATCCCTCTCGGCGCGATACCTGCCCGGTCGGCAGCTTCCCGACAAGGCGATCGATGTCCTGGATACCGCCTGTGCCCGGCTCGCTGCGTCCCGAAACTGTCCGCCACGGGAGATCGTCGCGATTGAGTCGTCCATCCAGCAGCTGGAGATGGAGCATCAGGCTCTCATTCGCGACCAGGCCGACGGAAGGAAGATCGACCCCGAACGAGTGGTCGCACTTGAAGCGCAGGTCACCGCACTTGGACAGGAACGCTGCGATCTCCATACGCGCTATCTCAGGCAGCAGGAGGCGGTCGAGCGCATACAGACCGTGCGCGCCGGTGAAGACCATCAGGCACGTGATGACCTGCCAGAGCACGTCGCCACCCTTCGACGCCTTCACAGAGACGGCCCGCTGGTGTACGCGGACGTGGGGGCTGGTCAGATCGCAAGGGTAATAGCTTCCTGGACGGGCGTTCCTGTGGCCACGCTCAATGCTGATCAAACTGAGCGGTTGGCCGGTCTTCTGGATGCCGTCACGGCTACTGTCAGAGGGCAGCATCGCGCCGTAGAGCTGATCCACCGGCACCTTCTCACTGCAATGGCGGACCTGCGTCGTCCCGGTCGGCCTCTGGGAGCCTTCCTCCTGGTTGGGCCCAGCGGCGTTGGGAAGACGGAGACTGCCTTGCGGATCGCCGATCATCTTTTCGGCGGAAAGCAGTTCCTGACCACCATCAACATGTCCGAATACCAGGAGAAACACACCGTTTCACGGCTCCTGGGTGCTCCGCCAGGCTACGTTGGATTTGGAGAGGGCGGAGTTCTGACAGAGGCCATCCGCCAGAAACCGTACTCGATCGTGCTGCTCGATGAAGTAGAAAAGGCACACCCGGAGGTGCTCAACATTTTCTATCAGGCGTTCGATCGTGGAGACATTTCAGACGGCGAGGGGAACAGCGTCGACTGCAGCAACATCCTGTTCATGCTGACATCAAACCTCTGTTTCGACACGCATGAGACGCAGAACGGAGAGATTGACGAGCCCGGCCTGAAGGCGGGACTTCGGTCATTCTTCAAGCCGGCGCTTCTGGCTCGGATGCACATCGTTCGTTATCAGCCCCTGAGCAACGACGTGCTGATCGAGATTGTCGAGCAGCGCCTCGAGGAGGTTTGTTTCCGTTTCGAACGTCGGTATGGTGCACCGCTGCATGTGACCGATCAGGTACGCAGCGTACTCAAGGAACGTTGCGCATCAAATCCCGACGGCGCCCGGATGCTGGATGCGAGCATCGATGGTGAGGTGCTGCCACCGCTATCGCTGGCTGTCCTTCAGCGAATGGCAAAAGCGCTGCCTTTCCGGCAGGCAACGCTGGATTTGCAGGGCCAGGCGTTTGTGGCAGAGCTTCAATGAGGCGGCCTGTGGAGTCAGCGATGACGGCACTGCAGGCATTGCAAGTGGTACAGGCAACGCTGCGCGGCAAGGACGCAAATGATACGGCGTGCGCCTGGATGGCGGCGATCGGTCGGATGCCAGTTGCGCCAGCCGCGGCATTGGCCTGCTATCGGGTTGATGACGCTGCACAATCGCTGTACCCGGTGGCGGGCCTGCAGGTACCCGTGCGGGAGCTGCCCGTGATCAGCATGGCTGATCTTGAACATCCGGCCGTCTACTGCCTTGTGCAGCGAGGGCCCTGCCTGGTATCCGCGTCGTCGGTGAGCCAGCCGTCCGTGCAAGCCCTGATTGCCGCGATGAAATCCGGGCCCGGCCTGCTGGCCATACCCGTGGTGGATGTTGCCGTACCCAGGGCGATCGCCGTGGTGCTGCTGGCCGGGCCGGCAGAGATGCTGCGGCGGTTCCAGCGCAGCCCCGAGTGGGTTGGCTTGGTTGGCGTACTGCAGCACGCGCTTGCACAGGGGAATGCACAGCTACGCATCGACAGGGTACCTGCCGCCAGCAGTGAGCCTATGAAAGAAGGGGCCGACCTGATCCGGAGCAACCTGGTGGGGCAAAGTGTGCCCGCTCGTCGTCTGCGCGCTGAAGTACTCGCCGCGGCTGATTCGCGATTGGCGGTGCTGATCACAGGTGAAACCGGAACGGGCAAGGACCACGCGGCGTCGTTGATACACCGGGCGTCTACCCGCCGGGACGGAGCATTTGTTCCGTTGAACTGCGCTGCCATCGCACCTGAGCTTATCGCCGCAGAGTTGTTTGGTGCGGTCAAGGGCGCCTATACCGGCGCCACCTCGGATCGTCCCGGCCTGGTCGCCGCCGCTGATGGCGGCACGTTGTTCCTGGATGAGATTGGCGACATGCCCTTTGCGCTGCAGGGGACGCTGCTGCGGGTCCTGAATGAAAAGACCTACAGGCCGCTGGGTGCGGTGCGTGAGCGAGCATCTGATTTCCGTCTTGTCTGCGCCACACATAGGCCCTTGCTTGAGAGCGTCCGTGAAGGTCGCTTCCGACAGGACCTGTACTTCCGTATACGGCAACTCACCTTGGTAGTTCCGCCTCTACGCGAGCGCCGGACAGATATCCCGCTGCTGGTCAACCGTATCCTGGCGCGGCTTGCCAGCGGCAGCGGCAACGCGGCCATCCCTATATCCGAGTGTGCCATTCGTCGTCTGCAACAGCATGACTATCCCGGAAACATCCGTGAACTCGCCACCCTGATTGAGGTGGCCGCAGAGCGGGCGACCTGCAACGGGATTGATGCGGAGATGGTGGAGTTGCTGTTGCAGAAGCCGCTCACCTGCGCGCCAGCGATGCCGCCGGAGCCGATGATTGGAGCGGTGCCGCCCGACCACTCGTTGAGCTTGAGTGAGGCTCGCGATCAGTTTGAGCGGGGGATCATTTCCAGTCGGCTTCGCCACTTCAATGGATCACGCGCACGAACGGCACGCAGTCTGGACATCGCGCGAAGAACACTGCTTTACAAATGCAAGCGGCTTGGATTGGGGGATGCACCTTGAGTTCCATACGTGTACACCTTCAGTCGAAGATCGTCGCGGTACTTGTAATGAGCGTGGCGATCAGCGGCCCCATGTGGGCCGGACCGACGAAGTCTGACCCAGCGCTGGTGAACTGCGCTTCCCTGTCCCGTCCAATGGAACGCCTGGCCTGCTTCGATGCCCAGGTTCGGCTCGCAGCACCAGCGATGAAGGAAGTGAGACCTGCCGCGCCGGTGCGGGTGCACCCATTCATCCACCAGCTCGCCCGCTTCGAGCGCACTCGCGTTACGGGCGACAGCCGCTTCCGCATGTCCATTGATGAAGTGCGTCCTGGCCAACGGGATGTGCTGATCTCGGCGCCAGCTTTGAATCAGCCGGCGCCGAGATCCCTGTTGACGATCAGCTGTATCGACAACATCAGCCGCTTGCAACTGGTCGTCCACCCGCCGTTGCCCCAACACCAGGCTCGAGTGGAGATCAGTGCGGATGGCAGCGCCGTAGCAGGCGCGCAGACCTGGCAGGTGCTGGGTGATGGCGTGCTGGTGGACGCCGGACGCGGTCTGGCGGCGATCGAGGTGATACGCCGGCTGGAGGCTTCCGGGGAACTGCACCTCAGCAGTGACGTCGCGCAGATTGACGGTCTTCGGTTCGATGCAACCGGGCTGCCGTCAATGATCACTGAGCAGCGGCGGGCATGCCGATGGTGACAGAGATGGATGATGTCATTGAGTCCCTGCTGGCTCCCATCTCCGGTGCGTCACCGGCCGGCGTATTTGATGCCGAGGATGAGTTGTACCTCGCCATCGATCTGGAGATGGTAAAGCTCGGAGGGCTCCACGCGGCGACGTTGGACTGGTCATTCGTCGAGTCCAGCGCGATTCACTACCTGCAGGCGCGCTGCAAGCACTTCCGTATCCTTGGTCATCTGATGAGTGCCTGGCTCAGACATCAGCAATGGCAGGGATGGATCCGGTCCATCCAGCTGCTGGCGGGAATGACTGAACTGCACTGGACATCATTATTTCCCCAACCTGGACCGACCGGACTGTCAGCCAGGAAGAGACTCTATACAGCGCTGGGACAGCGCCTGCTGCAGTCCCTGAAGCATCTTCAGCCGGACAGCCACACCGGCGCCGGCGCAACCCAGGCCACGGAGGCCGTGGCTGCGCTGCAGCGGGCCGAGCGCCACCACACAATCGGCGCATCGGTGGCCGCACTGCTGTTGCCTGCACTTGAGCGGGCGATTGAGCATGCCGAGCGCGCACCCTTCCAGCCGCCACGGCCGACGCGCTCGGCCTCGCCGCAGCCTGTGCGTGATGCGCTGGGGAAAGAGTTCTTCTCGGCTTCACGCGAGCTTCCACTTGGCAACGAGCGGGAGATTCGTGCCGCGTGCCTGAAGCTGGCTGACCACATCAATCAGCAGGATGGCTTTGATCCCACCGGATACCTGTTGAGGCGCCGCGCGCTCTGGGCCGGAATCCACGGGACGCCGCCGGCCAGGGCGGACGGTCGCACAGAGATGATGAATGTGCCGGCCGACATCTCTATCGAGTACCAGGATGCGCTGATGGGTGGCCCGTGCAGTCCTGCCCTGCTGATGCGCATCGAGCGTAGCGTAGCGTCTTGCCCCTATTGGCTGCGGGGTAGCTTCCTCTCAGCCTCCATCGCGCAGCGGCTTGAGATGCCCATGGTGGCTGTCGTCATCCGGTCTGCCGTCGGACGCTTCGCGCAGCGACTGCCAATGCTGCGCGATCTTCTCTTCAGTGACGGAAGCCCTTTCATCGATGCAGAGACGCTGGGATGGATCGGCGGCGACGACGATAGTGATCGGTGTGGAGTGGCCGGCAAGGCCGTGACGCTCGCACGCATGCATGCCGAGCTTCTGGATCAGCAGAAGGATGGGCAAAGCATGGAATCGATTCTGCTGGGCCTGCAGGCCCGGCGGCCTGGGAAGCAGAGCCTGCGAGAGCGCGCCTACAGCAGTGCGGCGGCGGCAGATCTGTTCCATGCACGGGGATTGGCATCGCTTGCACAGGATCTGTACGCCGGTGTCGCGCAGACCATGTCCAGCCATGCCGCAAATGAATGGGAACCCGACCTCTTCAGTCATGTCACGGCACGAAGTGGAAGAAGCGAGGCGGGTCAATGAACGGAAAGCTGCAGGAGCAAGTGCTATGTCGTTGAAACTGAGCTGGCTCGGCCGGGCAGGTACCCTTGCGCGGAGGATCGGGGTATGGGGCGCGCGCGTGTGGCTACCTGTCGCTCTCTTCGCTATCGTCGCGCTGCTGGTGAGTCTGTGGTGGCTGGGGCCTGGTTGGACGTGGAAGGGGCAAGCTCCATTGGCTCCCTTGCCCATGCGTCTTGCGTTGAGTCTGGTCCTGGTCGTGGTGCCACTCACCATCTGGGGCGCTGTCATGCGCTTCCGCTATCACAGGCTACGGGATGAGCAGCTGCGTCAGCTCGCTTCACAACAGGACCCACTGCAGGCAGCCGAAGACGCCCAGCAACGGTCTCTTGATGGATCCCTTCAGCTGCTGCGACGCAATCTGCGGCGTCGGAACTATCTCTATGCGTTGCCGTGGTACGTGGTTATCGGTCAGGAAGGCTCGGGCAAGACCAGCTTCATCAACCGTAGCAGCCAGAGTTTCTCGCTGAGCGGCGTCGAGCGGGCCGCTGCCGAGCGTTCCACTGCCGATTCACCAGCACTGGCCATTGATTGGTGGATCAGCAACGACGCCGTGGTAATCGACCCGGCCGGTGAGCTGATTTGCCAGAAACAATACCGGTCGGTGGGGGGGCAGCCAGGGCCCGACTGCGTCGCAAAGCAGGAACGGGTTCATGCCTTCATGCAGGAACATCCGGACGCCGCACCGCGGTTGTGGCGACACTTTGTTGCCTGGCTTGGAAAGAATCGGCCAAGACGGCCCCTCAACGGGGCGATCCTGATGGTCGACCTGTCCTTGCTGCTGGTGCAGCAGCCCAGCGACCGCAAAGCGCTGGCCCTGCTGATACGCAGTCGCCTGCGCGAACTGATGGAGGAACTGGGTACCCGTCTTCCCGTCTACATCGTGCTCAGCAAGTTCGACATGGTCCGCGGCTTTGACACCTTCTTTGCGGGGCTGCCGAGTGAGGTGCGGGAGGCCAGCCTGGGTTTTACCTGCACGCTGAGCTCCGTCGACGATTTCGATGCTTGGCTTCAGGAGCTGAGCCAGCAATATGACAGTTTCGTCGAGCGCCTGAACGAGCAGATTTTCGATGCCATGGCCGAACGATCGACCGAGGGGGAGCGTGAGGATCTGTATGTCTTCTCCCGGCAGGTGTCAGGGTTGAAGCCCTTGCTGTTCATGTTCCTGTCGGAAATTCTTGAAAGCGACCGCTATTCGACGCCGGCACTGGTTCGCGGAATGTACTTTGCTTCCGTCTTCCAGCAGGGTATCCCCGCCAACGCTTTGGGAAATGCCGTTGGACGGACATACGGCCTGCCTTTGCCCGCTGGGCGCGCCTTGCCGCCGGGAAAGGCAAGCAGCTATTTCACGCACCGGCTGTTCCAGAAGATGATCTATCCCGAAGCTGGACTCGCCGGTGACAACATCCGCGTTCTGGAAAGGAAGAGGCGAGCCCTTTGGATCAACGCAGCCTGCGCGCTGCTGGTCACTCTGGGGGCTGTGGGGGGCTGGCATTACCAGTTCCAGCAGAACCGGCAGAAGGTCCATGCAGTGCTGGACAAGAGTCGGTCCTTCAATGCCACTGGCATCGAGAGAGGCCAGGACACGTCCGGACGCAACCTGCTTCCCGCGCTTGACCAGATCCGGGATGCGGTTTCGGTGTACGAGGACTATCGGACGTCATGGCCGCACGTGGCTGGCCTCGGTCTATACCAGGGTCACGACATCGGCCCCAAGGTCGATGCGGCCTACATGCAGTTGCTGGGCCAGCAATTCCTGCCGCAACTGGCCGAGGGCGTTGTTGCTGGGTTGGACGATGCACCTCCAGGCAGCGACCGCAGCCTTGCGGCGCTGCGTGTCTACCGGATGATCGAGGACCGCGCCAACCGCAAGCCTGAGTACGTCGAATCGTGGATGGCGGGTGCGTGGCAGCAAGCCTTTCCCGGTGACGCAGAGACCCAGAACCGTTTGATGAGCCATCTGCGCTACGCGTTGACCTACGTGGATGCACGCCTGCCGTCGCAACCGCGTGGCGTGAAGGAGCTGCAGGCTGAGCTGCGGCAGATTCCGCTTCCACATCGAGTGTACGCGGGCATGAAGCGTGAAGCGCTGGATACGCTGCCGGCATCGCTGGATCTTCGGGCGGAGATCGGGCCGGTAGCGGATGTCCTCTACAAATCACCTGCGGCGGAACAGGCGCGAAGCGAATCGCACTCCCATATCAATCCGCTACTGACAGCTGAGGGATTCCACGGTTACTTCCTGCGACGGACCAAGGCGGTGGAAGCGCTGGCACTCACCGATCAGTGGACGCTCGGCTATCGCGCGCAGTCGCAATATTCGGAGGAGGATCGCAGGCGCCTGGCGGCGCAGATACGTGAACTGTATGCAGATGACTACATCGCCAACTGGCGCAGAGGCCTGAACAGCCTGAAGGTCAATGACTTCCAGGATCTGGACCATGGCGTGCTGGTACTGGAGCAGGTTATTGGACCGACCCAGCCACTGCGCAGGCTCATTGAATCAGTGGCCCGGAACTCGCGCCTTGATGCCCGGCCGGGGGCGCTGGATACAGGCGCTGAACGTGCCGCCGCTGCAGCGGAAGATGCTCCGACGGTCCGGCGTATCGAGCGTGAATTCTCCGCACTGGCGCAACTACTCGGCGCGACTGAGGGGCAGATGGAGAGTATTGCCGACATCCAGCGGGCGATCAGTGGCCTGCATGACTACATGAAGGGCATCCAGATCAGCACCAACCGGGGCGAGGCAGCACTGGACGCGTTGAGCGGCCGGACCCGTCGCGAGGGTGTCGACCCGATCTTCCTGGTCAGGCAGATGGCTACAGGCCTGCCCGAGCCCCTCAACCGGCACGTAGCAACATTGGCGGACGAAAGTGAGCGGACGCTTGCGCTGGAAGCTGTGCTGGAGCTGGAAAGACGCTGGGAGCAGGACGTGCATGGCTTCTATCGGCAACGGCTGGCAGGACGCTACCCGCTGGAACCTGCCAGCACACAGAACATCGATCTGGATGACTTCGAGGCATTCTTTGGACCAAAGGGGCGCCTGCAGGGGTTCCAGGACAGCTACCTGACGCCCCTGCTGTCCCGCGACAGCGCAGCGCTGGCCACGTCATCGGCTGGAGAGGCTCTGATCACGCCTGAACTTGGGCCCCGGATCGAACAGGCACAGCGCATCCGTCAAGCGTTCTTCAATGAGCGCGGTGGGTTGGGCGTCCAGTTCAATGTACAGCCCCTGGCACTGTCGGCGACCCATCTCAACAGCGTGCTGAATGTCGATGGACAGCTGATCTCCTATGCGCATGGCCCACGAACAGTGACAGGTCTGATCTGGCCCAACGCGCTGCGCGATGGTGTGGAGAGCCGGTTGACCCTGGTGGGGCCGGCGGGGCAGACGCGCGTGATGCGATACCAAGGTCCCTGGGCCTTGTTCCGCCTGCTGAGCCAGGCCCAGTTGAACGGCAGCACGCTCAGCAGCGTGGATCTGAGCTTCAGTGCGGGAACGGGCGCGGTGCGCTATCGCATCACATCGGACAGGACAGGAAACCCGTTCACGCAGCAGGTATTCAACGAGTTCAACCTGCCGCGCTCATTGCGCCCGAAGATGCCGTCCGCCACGACGCCACGTGCACCGTTGCAGGGGGATGGGGCGCAAGTTATTGCACAGCCTGCGCAATTGGATGCACAGAAAAGTCCTTCCAATCGCGAGGGTTGAGTTCGCGTGCGCATCTACTTGCGCACGCAACGCCCCAGTTGCGCGCCGCGCGGTCTCCATTTTCTCCGAAACCGTTGTGGCACATGGGCTGAAGAAGTTGGCACGGAACTTGGTATGCACTGCGAGCCATGTTGGCCCCCGCCGGAGGGAACCCGGCACTTCGTTTCGTCAACAGAGAGGATGTTCCGTAATGCCAACTCCCGCCTATATCTCGATGCAGGGCAAGACCCAGGGCAACATTACCCAGGGGGCATTCACCGCCGACTCGGTCGGCAACGTGTTCGTGGAAGGTCACGAGGATGAGGTCCTTGTCCAGCAGATCAGCCATGTGGTGACCGTGCCGACGGACCCGCAGTCCGGTCAGCCCGCAGGCCAGCGTGTGCATCGTCCGTTGAAGTTCACCTGCGCGCTGAACAAGGCGGTGCCGCTGATGTACAACGCGCTGGCCTCTGGCGAGATGCTGCCGACGGTGGAGCTGAAGTGGTTCCGGACGTCCATTGACGGACGTCAGGAGCACTTCTTCAGCACACTGCTGGAGGACGCCACGATCGTGGACATCAACACGCAGCTTCCGCACGCACAGGATCCGGAAAAGTCCGACTTTACCCAGCTGATCGAGGTCAGTCTGGCGTATCGGAAGATCACGTGGGAACACACCGTCGCTGGCACTTCGGGCTCCGACGACTGGCGCGCACCACTGGAATCCTGACCCCGGTTGCAACGGACGGGCGTGCAGACAACGCGCCCGCTTCGTTCATTTCCTTCATCCACATGCAGAGCGACGCATGGCATCCATCATTCTGGTCGGTCATCGGTACGACTGCCCGCTCCATGGCGCGACCGAGGTGGTATCCGGCGCGTCCGGCTTCTCAGTGCAGGGGCGCTCAGTGGCGTGCGTGGGTGATCGGATGGCCTGCGGCGCCGTCATCGTCAGTGGCAGCCAACATGTGAGTTGTGGTGGGGCGCAGGTGGCTTGGGTTGGCGACAGCACCGACCACGGTGGAACCCTCAGTGAGGGCGCCAATGCCGTGACCCTTGGCTGATACGGCCTGCCGGACCTGGAGAATGAGCAGTGGCCACACAATCCGACATCCGATTTGATTTCGCTCTCGCCAACGGCCCTGCCTTTGACGTGGTCCGGTTCACGTTGGTCGAGGCTCTCAGCGCACCGTTCCGCCTTGAGGTTGAACTGTCCACGGCCGAGGCATCGCTGGACCTCGGGCTGTTGTTGGGCGAGGTCGTTCGTTTCACACTCTGCCGCGGCGGTGATGCCATCCGTTGCGTGGACGGCATCGTCACCGGGATCGAGCAGGGTGAAAGTGGCTTCCGACGCACGCGCTATCGCGCGATCGTCGAGCCCGCCGTGCATCGGTTGGCATTGAGGCGCAACAGCCGCATCTTTCAGCGCCGCAGCATTCCGGAGATTCTCAAGATCGTTCTGGATGAGCAGGGCATTCTGGCCGAGTTTGCCGCGGCCCATCCGCACCCGCTGCGTGAGTACTGCGTGCAGCATCGTGAGTCGGACTTCGACTTCATGCAGCGCGTGGCGGCTGAAGAGGGCTTTGTTTTCTACTTTGACCCGGGTGAGCGGTCCGAGCTGAGGCTGATCGACACCACACTGGCCTGCCCCGAACTGCCGGGACGAGGATCACGCCCAGGTACGGTGATGTACCACGCCATGCCCGGTGGTGATGCCGGCGAGCCTGGACTATGGCGATTCACCCACCAGCGACGGATGGCCAGCACGCGGGCCACCCTGCGTGACTACACCTTCCGCCTGCCCAACCGGGATCTCCAGCACGGGGCTGACGCCCGTGATGGCATCGGCGAGTTCGAGCACTATGATGCGCCCGGTCGCTACAAGGCCGATGCGACTGGCAGAGCGTGCGCACGCTTGCGCCTGGCGGCGCTGCGCTCGGGCACCGACCAAGCCAGCATCCAGGGCGACGATGCGCGCCTGTGGCCGGGGCTGGCGTTCGAGTTGAACGGCCACCCGTCATCACGGCTGAACCGCGATTGGCGGGTGGTGGCGCTGGTCCATCAGGGTGAACAGTCCAGTGCGCAGGAGGAAGAAAGCGCGTCCGCTGAACAAGGCAGCAGCTATCGGTATGAAGGCACGGTGGTTCCTGCCGATGTCGACTGGCAAGCGCCGCTGCGCGCCGCCCCGGTCATGGATGGGCCGCAGATCGCCCACGTGGTCGGGCCGGAGGGGGAGCAGATCTACACCGACGAGTCTGGTCGGGTGATGGTGTGGTTCCCATGGGATCGCGAAGGTCCGAAGCAGGACAGCACCTGTTGGATACGGGTCAGCCAGACATGGGCCGGCCCCGGCTATGGCGCCATGCAGATCCCACGGGTGGGGCATGAGGTCATGGTCAGCTTCCTGGACGGGGACCCCGATCAACCGATCGTGACCGGCCGCAGCTACCACGCTGCCAATCCGCCGCCGTACGCGCTGCCGGCCTTGAAGACCCTGGTCACGCTCAAGAGCCAGGAGCACCACGGGCGTGGCCACAATGAACTGCTGCTCGACGACACTCATGGGGAGTTGAAGGCACAGCTGCGAAGTACCCACGCGGGAACCGCGCTCAACCTGGGCTACCTGACCCACCCGCGTGCCACCGACGGTACGGGCGAACCACGTGGTGAGGGTTTCGAGCTGCGCACCGATGCCAATGGCGCACTGCGTGCCGCTCACGGGCTGTTGCTTACCGCCTACGGGCGCAGTCAGGCCACAGGCAGCCAACTGGACCACCGCGAGCTGGTCGAATGCGTTCAGGCGCTGTCCGGCCTCCTGAAGTCGTTGGGTGACACCGCCGCGGCGCATCACGCGCTACCCGACGTGGACGGACCGCGTGACGCCCTGGTTGCAGCCATTACACAGATGGGCGGCGGAGCCAATGACCGGAAGCGTGATGAGGCTGGTAAACCGGTAGTCGCCATCAATGCGCCGGACGGCATCGTCATGGCCACGCCGCGGACGATGCTGCTGGCGGCGTCCGAGCGTGTGGAGATTGCGTCCGAACGTGACCAGCGAATGGCGGCTGGCGGGGTACTGCATCGAACCGCCGGCAAGGGTGTCAGTGAGTTCGCCATCGACGGCGGTCTGAGCTACATCGCTCACCGTGACGACATACGCATCCAGGCGCAGCACGGCAATGTCGACCAGCAGGCTGAAAAGAATCTGCAGCTGCAGGCCGGCGAGCAGATCATCCAGTCGGCGCAGAAGAAAATCGTGCTGGGATGCGGCCAAAGCGCGCTGGTTCTGCACGCCGATGGCCAACTGGAAGTATTTGGTTCGGCACTGAAGATCCACGCCGATGTGGAGATCGACGCCGCCGCACCGGCTGAAAGTGCTTTTGAAACGCTGGGTCAGATCGACACGTCCGGCCGTTTTGCACTGCGCCAGGCAGATGGCGAAACCCCGGCTGCCCAGCAGCGTTACCGGATGACGCTGGCTGACGGAAGCGTGCTGGAGGGGATCAGCGATGCGCTCGGCATGACCGAACTACTGGAGAAAGACGCGATGAGCGTTGCACAGCTGGAGGTACTCGATGACCCGTCCGACCACTGAGCGCTGCATCGCCACCGGGCGTGTGGTAACCCAGCCCGCTGGCAGTGTACAGAAGGTGATCCTGCCGATGCCCAAGCCGGCCATCGCGATCCTGGTGCATGGGGTGAACGATGTGGGCGAGGCTTACGTGGAACAGGAGACGGGCCTCTGCCTGGGGCTGAGCGAGCGCCTTGACCGCACGGGTCGCAGCGAATCGTTGCTCAGCGGTGCGTACTACCGGGTGCCGGACTGTGGCGATCGCGATGCCTCGGATCCAGATGCGGTGTACTTCCGGCGCGCGCACACGCAGGCACGGTTCGCAGCCAAGGGCGTGGAAGCGCAGGAGCCGCGCAGCATGGTAATTCCGTTCTACTGGGGGTTCCGGGAGGAGGAGGGAGTCAACCCCAGAACCGGCAAGCCGTGGATCGACAAGGAGCAGCCCCACGGCGAGTATCTCGACCGCCACGGCAACCGTTTGGACAAGGACAGCGCCAAGAACGGTGGCCCGTTCGCCAACGCCACCAGTTGCATACCGGACATGTGGGCTGATGGCTTCTCCGGGCGTATCGCCAAGGTGCTGCCCAGCAACCCCGTCGGCGGTACCGCCACCCGTCCGCTGCTGAAGGCGCGCTCGCGCCACTACATGGTGCTGGCCGCGCAGCGGCTGGCGATGCTGGTGCGGATGATCCGCAGGAAGAACCCGGATGACACGATCAACGTAATCGGGCACAGCCAAGGGTGTCTGGTCAGTTTGCTGGCCAACGCATTCCTCAAGGACAGTGGCGATCGGCCGGTGGATACGCTGGTGATGAACCATCCGCCTTATGGGCTGGGGGAAAGCGTTCTGGACAAGCTGGAGGTGGGTGACAGGCAGCAGACCGTCGAGGCGCGGGTGAAGACGCTGCAGTCCATCGTCGGCTTCATGACGGGTACGTCGCATGCGGTACCGGCCTTTTCCGCACTGGCCGATGCGCCAAGGAACAAGGTCGTTGGTCGGGGGTGGGGGCCGCAGCAGGCACAGCGCGCTTCTGTAAGCCAAGGTAGCAGCGCGTTCAACGAGCGCGACAACCGCGGCAAGGTGTACCTGTACTTCTGTCCGGATGACCAGACCGTGGCCCTGCAGACCGTACAGGGCATTGGCTGGGCGGGGGTGCCTGATCGAATTGCCACTGTTACCTCGGAATCACTGCAGGACTGGAAGGATCGCAGCAGGCATGAGCCCCGGCTCATGCAGAACGGCTTTGAACGGCATCTGCCCGCACTGGAGCTGCTGGGCGATCGCTTCAAGCAGCGCTGCTTCACCAAGCGCATCCGCGACGGCAAGGCACTGCAGGTAGGCCTGCCGCCGCATGAGTACGTGCTGGAGCTTTGGCACGAGTGGACCTGGACCGGCACCACGATGGGGGGCATGGACAAGCTCGGCCGCGGCGGCTTCAGCACGGGTCAGACGGTGCGTGTTACCGGCGAAGCACTGACTCCACCGGTGACACCTCAACTGGGCGGTGACATGGACGCCATTTCACCGATCGATGCGTCCATCGCAATGACGCAGGACGAGGGGCGGCTGTTGCCGTGGGAGATGTTCCCGCGGTTGGTGCATAGCACCAGTACGTATGTGCTGCAGCAACCCGGCGAGCTTCCGCAGCAGGCGGTACGTGATATCGAGCGTGTCTGGAATGAAGGCAAGGAGACGGTGGACCAGGCGCGGGTGATGCGCGCAGTTCATCGAGGTGGTGGGCAGGTGGATATCCGCCGGCGCGAGACACCGGCGGAGGTCAAGCGCCGCTGGATGGACACCACCGACAGCGAGGACAACCGCAAGTCGTTCCATTCCAGCATCGTGGCCAATGCCGAACACAGTCGGATGGTGACGGCCTATGACCTGTCGATCGGGCAGGCGAAGACCATCGATGATCGGACGTATTACCTGTATCTGTGCCTGGTGGCTGATTGGAGGACGCCGTGGGATGACGAGGAGAAAGTCGCCCCGACTACGGATCCAGCAGAAGTACGTAAGGCGTTGGATCTATACGAGCAACTTGGTCACCAAGATCCGCTTATCGCGCAGACCCTCCACTATCGCAACACCGGCATCCTGCCCGAATGTGCGAATTGCGAGCTACCCACTCTGGTCTGGACGCAGACGGCCGGTGATCGAAAGAAATACCAGCCGGTGCGACAGGGCGCGGGCGCATGAGGAGGCCCTGTCTCCTGATGCTGCTCTGTTTTCTTCTGCCAGCTTGCGAGCAGAAGAGTGCCCTGGAAAAGGCGTGGCCAGTAGACCCTGCCGCGTTTGAAGAGGCTGTGCGTCCGCCCCGTACCTATGACCCGGCCGTCCTCCCCAACGATTTCCTGGGTCTGAATCAATCTCCCATATCTGGCGCACCAGTGCCGCCGCTACCGGAAGCTCCTGTTATGGAAAAAGATCAGCGCATGCTCACCTTGGACATTATTGGCGTCGGTCTGTCGGTGGAGATGTTTCGTCAAGGTGACGTGTGGCAGGCAATGAAGGAAGCAGACACGTTCAGTACGAATATTCTGCCGCCCAAGGACTCGCCACGTTGGCGTCATGCAAATGGCCCGGGAGTTCTGGAGAAGCGTCAGGCAGATACTCTGGAGCTGGCCTTGAAGACCATGGTGGAGGCCTGGCCAATTCCCAGTGTGACAGTTGTTCCGACCGATGCGAATGATTGGCTACGTGAAATTCGATCCGACGAACGTCTAAGAGAGATGGATGGCCGCTTCATCAACAGCACACGTATGCCAGCGGGCCTCCATTGGACCCAGATCAAGCAACTGGATGTCGTCTACAGCGACACGCCTGAAGATGTGATCGAAGCCATCTTCCGGACGTTCGAGCGTCACCCCGATATGCCGGCCCTCCTTGTCTATGGCAAAGGGCCGCGAGGAAAATACGATGCCCCGCGCACGCCCAGCACCCCGCTGGCCACCTATGCGGCCATGGTGGTCGCCCGCCGCGAGCGGGTGGAATGGCTGCGGCCGTGGGCGCCGTATACCCAGATGGGCGAGGACACCATCTACCCAGGCTTTTGGAAGTGGGCGCAGACGCCACCCAAACCCTTCAAACCCACACCGTTCTTTCCCACGCCCTGGACGCGTGGGCACTTCAAACAGTGGGACGAACTGCCCACGCTCGCCAAACTGCATCGCCCGGTCGTCGCCCGCCTCACGGATGAGCAGGGTACGCCTCTCAAACGCCAGGCCCAGCACGAGGCGCTTGTAGAGG
>NZ_JAWIRW010000011.1:0-129904 GCF_036319985.1 Stenotrophomonas sp. SMYL89
TGGATGGCCCCACCGTCAACCGAAAGCTGTCGGGGGGGGGGGGGGGGGGGGGGGGGGGGGGGGGGGGGCGGGGGGGGGGGGGGGGGCCCCCGCCCCCCCCCCCCCGGGGGGGGGGGGGGGGGGGCGGCCCCGCCCCCCCCCCCCCCCCCCGCCCCGCCCAACCAGCAGACACGCCAGAGCCGGCTGTTGCCGTTGACGTTGCCGTGGCTTGTAGCAGGTGCAGGGCACAGCCCTGCCGCCGCCTCCGGGAGGTAAACTAACCGGATGGCTTCCCGTCCCGCGCACGACCTGCTCCAACGCGTCTTTGGTTACGACGATTTCCGTGGTCCGCAGCAGGACATCGTGGAGCATGTGGCTGCCGGTCACGATGCCCTGGTGCTGATGCCCACCGGCGGCGGCAAGTCGCTGTGCTACCAGGTGCCGGCCCTGCTGCGTGACGGTTGTGGCATCGTCATCTCGCCATTGATCGCCCTGATGCAGGACCAGGTCGAAGCCCTGCGCCAGCTCGGCGTGCGTGCCGAGTACCTGAACTCCACTCTGGATGCCGAGACCGCCGGTCGCGTCGAGCGCGAGCTGCTGGCCGGCGAGCTGGACATGCTCTATGTCGCCCCCGAGCGACTGCTGACCGGCCGCTTCCTGTCACTGCTGTCGCGCAGCCACATCGCGCTGTTCGCCATCGACGAAGCGCATTGCGTATCGCAGTGGGGCCACGACTTCCGCCCTGAATACCGGCAGCTGACCGTGCTGCACGAGCGCTGGCCACAGATTCCACGCATCGCGCTGACCGCCACCGCCGACCCGCCGACCCAGCGCGAGATCGCCGAGCGTCTCGACCTGCAGGAAGCACGCCATTTCGTCAGCTCTTTCGACCGCCCCAACATCCGCTACACCGTGGTGCAGAAAGACAACGCCCGCAAGCAGCTGACCGATTTCCTGCGCGGCCACCGTGGCGAGGCCGGCATCGTCTACTGCATGTCGCGGCGCAAGGTCGAGGAAACGGCCGAGTTCCTGTGCGGCCAGGGTTTCAATGCCCTGCCCTACCACGCCGGCCTGCCGCCGGAAGTGCGCGCGAACAACCAGCGCCGCTTCCTGCGCGAGGACGGCATCGTGATGTGCGCCACCATCGCCTTCGGCATGGGCATCGACAAGCCGGACGTGCGCTTTGTCGCACATACCGACCTGCCCAAGTCGATGGAAGGCTACTACCAGGAGACCGGCCGCGCTGGCCGTGATGGCGAAGCCGCTGAAGCATGGCTGTGCTACGGCCTGGGCGACGTGGTCCTGCTCAAGCAGATGATCGAGCAGTCCGAGGCCGGCGAAGAACGCAAGCAGCTGGAGCGGGGCAAGCTCGACCACCTGCTGGGCTACTGCGAATCCATGCAGTGCCGCCGCCAGGTGCTGCTGGCCGGTTTCGGCGAGACCTATCCCCAGCCCTGCGGCAACTGCGACAACTGCCTGACGCCGCCAGCCTCGTGGGACGCGACCATTCCAGCGCAGAAGGCGCTGAGCTGTGTCTACCGCAGCGGCCAGCGCTTCGGCGTCGGCCACCTGATCGACGTCCTGCGTGGCAGCGAGAACGAGAAGGTGAAGCAGCAGGGCCACGACAAGCTCAGTACCTATGCGATCGGCCGCGACCTGGATGCACGTACCTGGCGCAGCGTGTTCCGGCAACTGGTCGCCGCCAGCCTGCTGGAAGTGGACAGCGAGGGCCACGGTGGCCTGCGCCTGACCGATGCCAGCCGTGACGTGTTGACCGGCCGTCGCCAGATCAGCATGCGCCGCGATCCGGCCAGCAGCACAAAGGGCCGCGAGCGCAGTGCGCAGCGCACCGGCCTGTCGGTGCTGCCGCAGGATCTGCCCCTGTTCAACGCCCTGCGCGGCCTGCGTGCCGAACTGGCGCGCGAACAGAACGTGCCGGCCTTCGTGATCTTCCACGACAGCACCCTGCGCAACATCGCCGAGCAACGCCCGACCAGCCTGGACGAACTGGCACGGGTCGGCGGCATCGGCGGCACCAAGCTGAGCCGCTACGGCCCGCGCCTGGTCGAAATCGTGCGTGAAGAAGGGTAGCGCCAACCGTACGCTGATGCCCCTGTAGAGCCGAGCCCCTGCTCGGCTGCCGTGGCTTCAGACGCAGCCGCGCCGGGGCGCGGCTCTAAACTGGAGCAGGTCCAACCTTGAACCAGCCATTCAGCCGGAAGTGCATCCACGGCTGCTTGCGGCTAGATTAGCGCCATGTCCCTCGCCTCGACCCTTCTCCGTGTCGTGCTCATGCTCAGCCTGTTGCTCAACGGGCTGAACGCGGCCATGGCCAGCGGTCACGAGGAAATGGGGCGGATGGCCCATGCCATGGCCGCCACGCTTGGAGGCGGCGATGCCGACTGCCACCACCACGCCGCCATGCAGGCCGACGAGGCCCCGCAGGCCAAGGCCCCCGCCCACGACGCCCACTGCCAGATCAAGGACTGCGTGCGCAGTTGCGCCCAGCACCCGCTGCTGGTGGTGCAGCCGTTGCCGTACCTGGCAGGCCCGGCGTTGTCGCTGGCACCACAGCCGATGCCGGCCACCGGCCTGCCGGCGCCGCCGCTGCCGCCCATCTCACGCCCTCCCATCGGCTGATTCCCCACGCAGCGTGCGCGCTGCGCACCGGAGCCGGCGACCTGCCGGCGTCTTTCCGTGTCTGGAGTCATCCTCATGAATACCCGTAATCCCCCCGGCCCGGGCGCCCTGCCCATGCCGTCGCGCCGCCTGTTTGTGCAGGGCCTGGCCGCCGGTGGCGTGGTCGCCGGCATCGCCGCCGTCGGTGTGCCGCAGCGCGCGCTTGCCGCGGCCACAGCCACCCCACGCCTGGCCGGCGCCCCGGCCGTGCTCAGTGATACCCGTCTGGAAATGTCCATCGGCGAATCGCTGGCCAACTTCACCGGCCGCACCCGTCCGGCGATCACCGTCAACGGCTCGCTACCCGCGCCGATCCTGCGCTGGCGCGAAGGCCAGACGGTGGATCTGTTCGTGCGCAACACGCTGGACCGCCACCCGACCTCGATCCACTGGCACGGCATCCTGCTGCCGGCCAACATGGACGGGGTGCCCGGCCTGAGTTTCAACGGCATCGGCCCCGGCGAAACCTACCATTACCACTTCGACCTCAAGCAGTCGGGCACCTACTGGTACCACAGCCACTCGATGTTCCAGGAGCAGGCCGGCCTGTATGGCGCGCTGATCATCGACCCGGCCGAACCGGCGCCGTACCACCACGACCGCGAGCACGTGATCATGCTCTCGGACTGGACCGACATGGATCCGGGCGCGCTGTTCCGGCGCATGAAGAAGCTCGCCGAGCACGACAACTACTACAAGCGCACCCTGCCCGACTTCCTGCGTGACGTGAAGCGCGACGGCTGGTCGGCCGCGCTGTCCGACCGTGGCATGTGGGGACGGATGCGGATGACGCCGACCGACATCTCCGACATCAACGCGCACACCTACACCTACCTGATGAACGGCACCGCGCCGGCCGGCAACTGGACCGGGCTGTTCCGCAGCGGCGAGAAGGTGCTGCTGCGCTTCATCAACGGCGCCTCGATGACCTACTTCGATGTGCGCATCCCCGGCCTGAAGATGACCGTGGTCGCCGCCGACGGCCAGTACATCCATCCGGTCAGCATTGACGAGTTCCGCATCGCCCCGGCCGAAACCTACGACGTGCTGGTGGAACCGAGTGGGCAGGACGCCTTCACCATCTTCTGCCAGGACATGGGCCGCACCGGCTTTGCCGCCGGCACGCTGGCGGTGCGCCACGGGCTGCAGGCACCGATTCCCGCACGCGACCCGCGCCCGCTGCTGACGATGAGCGACATGGGCCACGACATGGGGGGCGGACATGCGGGGCACGACATGTCCGCGATGATGGGCATGGACCATGGCAGCATGGACCACAGCGCACATGGCGGCGGCACTACCGCCAGCAAGGCACCGAAGCATCCGGCCAGCGAGCGCAACAACCCGCTGGTGGACATGCAGAGTTCGGCCACCGAACCGAAGCTGGACGACCCCGGCATCGGCCTGCGTGACAACGGCCGCCAGGTGCTGACCTATGGCGCGATGCGCAGCCTGTTCGAAGACCCGGATGGTCGCGAGCCCAGCCGCGAAGTCGAGTTGCACCTGACCGGTCACATGGAGAAATTCTCCTGGTCGTTCGACGGCATTCCGTTTGCCAGCGCCGAACCACTACGGCTGAACTACGGCGAGCGCATGCGCATCGTGCTGGTCAACGACACCATGATGCAGCACCCGATCCACCTGCACGGCGTGTGGAGCGATCTGGAGAACGCACAGGAGGAATTCCAGGTCCGCAAGCACACCATCGACATGCCGCCGGGCACCCGCCGCAGCTACCGCGTGCGCGCCGATGCCCTCGGCCGCTGGGCCTACCACTGCCATCTGCTGTACCACATGGAAGCCGGCATGATGCGCGAAGTGAGGATCGAAGAATGAGCCGCTCACTGCTTTCCCCCAGCCTGCTGGCCCTGGGCCTGGCCACCGCACTGCCGGTGTTTGCGCAATCGCATGCCGGGCATGACATGGGCACGATGGACGTGCCTGCGAAGGCCGCGAAGACCGCGAAGACCCCGGCCGAACCGGTCGATCATTCAACGATGGATCATTCGAAGATGGACATGGACGCGGCAGATCACGCCGACATGGACCACTCAACGATGGACCACTCGAAGATGGACCATGGCGCGATGCAGCCGGCGACGATGGGCCATTCCAAGATGGATCACTCCAGCATGGATCACGCGGCGATGGGTCACGGCACGCCCGCACTGACCGAACCGCGCGAACCGATCCCGGTCCCGACCGATGCCGACCGCGCCGCCGCGTTCCCGCCGATCGCGCATGGCGCGATGGAACACGCGCCGGGGATCAACAGCCTGCTGCTGATCGACCGCCTCGAACACTGGGACGGCAAGAGCAGCAACGGCCAGGCCTGGGAGGCTACCGGCTGGATCGGCGGCAACATCAACCGCCTGTGGCTGCGCACCGATGGCGAACGCAGCCGTGGCCGCACCGAGTCTTCATCGCTGGAGGCCCTGTACGGCCGTAGCGTGTCGCCGTGGTGGGACGTGCTGGTCGGCGTGCGCCAGGACTTCCGCCCCGCCGACTCGCGCACCTGGGCGGCCCTTGGCATCCAGGGCCTGGCGCCGTACAAATTCGAGAGCTCGGCCACGCTGTACATGGGCTCCGGTGGCCAGGTGCTGGCCAAGGCCGAAGTCGAGTACGACGTGCTGCTGACCAACCGGCTGATCCTGCAGCCGCTGCTGGAAGCCACGGTGGCGGCCAAGGACGAGCCGGAGTACGGCATCGGCCGCGGCCTGAACAAGGTCGAAGCCGGGCTGCGCCTGCGCTATGAGTTCAGCCGCCGCTTCGCGCCGTACATCGGCATCAGCCACGAACGCAGCTTCGGCGACACCGCCGACTATGCCGGCGACCACGCACGCGATACGCGCTGGGTGGCCGGCGTCCGCATGTGGTTCTGATCAGCGTATTGTGAGCAACCGCCAGCCCCGGCAGCCGCCGGGGCCGGCTACACTGCGCCACGTTCCAATGCAGGCTCCGCCATGTCGCTGCAGATCCGCCGCGCCACCCTCGCCGATGTCGACGCGCTGTCGGCCATCGCCATCACCACCTACAACGAAACCTGGGGCGACTCCTACCCGGCGCAGGAGCTGCAGGATTTCCTGCAGGCGCACTACAGCAGCGAACCGCAGCGCGCCGAACTGTCCGACCCGCGCAGTGCGATCTGGCTGCTGATGGACGGCGACGCCGTGGTCGGCTATCTGGCGGCCGGTGCCAACACCCTGCCACACGCCGAGGCGCGCGAGGGCGACATCGAACTGAAGCGTTTCTACATCCTGGCCGACCATCAGAACGGCGGCCACGGCGCGCGCCTGATGCAGGCGTTCATGGACTGGCTGGACCACCCGCAGCGCCGCACCCTGTGGGTGGGCGTGTGGGAAGAGAACTTCGGCGCACAGCGCTTCTACGCGCGCTACGGCTGCAGCAAGGTTGGCGAGTACGAGTTCATCGTCGGCGACACCCACGACCGCGAGTTCATCCTGCGCCGGCCGTGAGCATGCGGCCCCTGTAGAGTCGAGCATGGCTCGACTGTACAAAAGCAACGCGCCTAGAAGTCGAACAACTCCGACAGGAAGCTGTCCTTCTTCTTTTTCTTGTAGCCGTGGCCGTACTGCTGGCCGCGGTTGTCCTCGTAGCGCTGGCCAAGGTGGCGGGTATCGCGATGCATCACCGGCGGCGGCGCAGCGGCCGGCTGTGCCTGCACCGGCGCAGGCGGCGGTACCGTTGCACTGGCACCAGCACCGGCGCGCTCGATGATCTTGTCCAGCTCGCCACGATCCAGCCACACGCCGCGGCAGCTCGGGCAGTAATCGATCTCGATGCCATGGCGCTCGGCCATCTGCAGGGTCTGGGTCTTGCACACGGGGCACAGCATCGGCATTGCTCCTGTCGGTCTGGCTTCGACTCTACCTGCACTGCGATGACTGTGCGGCAACGCATGACCGATGGCACAGGGACTTCCGGCGCGTGCCAGCGTCCCTCGCCACCTTCCACACTGCACGCTGGTTCCGCAGGGAGTGCGCGCATGACCATTCTTTCCCGCCTGCCCAACGCCGTGCGATGGGTGCTGGTGCTGCTCGGCGTCGGCGTTGGCCTGAATCTGCGCGATATCGCGGCTGCCGCAGGCACGCCGATTCCCGCCTTGCCTATGCCCTACGGCGGCAGCCTGCTCGACAACGCACTGGCCGTGCTGCTGGCGCTGCTGCTGGCCGCACTGCTGCGCCCGCGTGGGGAGGGCCTGATGGCCAGCCTGGGGCTGCGCGGCAACGGCTGGCGCGGCCCGTTGTGGGTGTTGCTGGCCAGCCTGCCCTGCTGGCTGGGACTGGCGCTGCTGGGCACGCCCAACACCGCACTGACCGCACTGGATGCAACGACGCTCGCCGTGCTGTTCCCGCTGGCCGAGGAAGTGCTGTTCCGCGGCCTTGGCTTCGTGCTGCTGGTGAAGCTCATGCGCGGCCCGTGGGCCCTGCTTGCGCTGCCGCAGGCGCTGCTGTTCGGCTGGGTGCACTGGCTCGGCTTCGGTGGATTCGACGGCGGCGGCACCGCCCTGTTCGTCGGCGCGGTGATCGCACTGGGCGGCTTCATCTTCGCCTGGCTGGACCATCTGGATGGCGACACCCTGTGGTGCGGCCTGGTGCTGCACGTGTCGATGAACCTGGCCTGGAATGTGTTCAGCCTCGATGACACCGTCGCGCTCGGCTGGCAGGCCACCAGCCTGCGCATAGGCACCGCGCTGCTGGCGGTAGCGGTACTGGCCTGGCAGGTACGCCAGCGGCGCCAGCGCCCGCTGTAACGCCCACTTAGCCTGGCGTGCACGCCGGGATCACCCCCGGCTTGCGCATACTTGCGCGCCTTTTCATTGCTGCTTTCCGGAGCTGTAGCGTCATGTTGCTGTCCAAGCGCCACGTTGAACCCCGCGTCCTGCTGATCGAGGACGCCGAGGAAACCCGCGAGCTGAGCCGTCTTGCGCTGGAAAGCCAGGCCTGCCACGTGGTGGGCGTGAGCTCTGCCGAAGCGGCATTGGGCCTTCTGGCCGCTGGTGAGCGTTTTGACCTGCTGTTCACCGACGTCAACCTGGGTGCGATCAGCGGTATTGAAGCTGCCAACCAGGTGCGCGGGCTATATCCGCAACTGCCGATCCTGGTGACCTCGGGCATGGACCAGCATCAGGTGCTGCCGCAGCTGCGCGATGGCATCCATTTCCTGCCCAAACCGTACAACATGAGCGAGCTGCTCGACGCCATCCGGCTGTGCTTCCGGCACGCCGATGTGGGCGTGTTGACCCGGCCGGATGCACAGGCGGCGTGAGGCGTTCATCCACCATCAACCGCTGCTGTACGGTCCGGTACCCGGGAACACCTTCAGCAGCGCGCGGGTGATCATGTCCGGGTAGACCGTGAAGTGATCTTCGTCATCGATCACCATGTTCTCCACCTTCAACGATCGCCCGCTGTTGCGCAGCTGCTCGGCGAATTCGGCGTTGTGGCGCAGCATGTCGTTGCGGGTGAAGTAACGCGGTTCGGGCTTGACCGTTTCAAAGCTGCCCACCGACAGCACCACCGTGGTCGGCTGCGCCGGCGCCTTGGCTTCGGCCTGCATGCGCGGCACCCGATGGTCATCGAACCACAGCGACGGACTGGACAGGATGTAGGTGCGGAACATGTCCGGGCGCGTGGTCAGCACATAGGCGCCGAACAGGCCACCATAGGAATGACCCGCATAGGCGCGCCGCGCCGGATCAGTGCGGTAGCGCGCATCGATCATCGGCAGCACCTGCTCAGCGAGGAAATCGCGGTAGTGCGCCGCGCCGCCGTAGCTGACGTCATCGCTGTAGTCACGCGGATCGGTACGCGCCGGGTCGCTGGGCGTGTAATCGCGCGAGCGGCTCTGCTTGGACGTCAGGCCCTCCTGCGGCGGCAGCCCGACCAGGATGAAATCCTCCAGGTTCACGCCCTTCTGCCCCACCATGTTGCGCACGCTGCGCACCAGCGGGAAGCTGTACAGCGCATCCGTCACGTACAGCACCGGATAGTGCTTTTCCGGATGTGCGGCGTAGTCGGACGGCAACGCCACCCAGACCGGATAATCGCGGCCGACCGGGTCGTGCACGCGCAGCGCTTCGGTATCCGGCAGTACCACGCCCGGCGCAGCGGCGGCCGGGCTCTCCTTCGCTTCACTCTGCGCTGCCGGCGGCGCCACCGACATCGCACAGCCACTCACGGCCAGGCAGGCCGCCACACTCCATCCACGCACACGCTGCATCCACACTCTCCCGTTGCGGGCGGCGCACCGGATGGCGCCGCTGCCGCATCCTTGCATGGTGCGCAACCCGCTGCCAGTGCGGGTCAGGGCGAGGCCGGCGGCGGCGCCGGGAACAGCGTGCGCAGCGCCTGCAACGCGGCCGGATGATAGATCGTGGCGTGGGTTTCTTCCGGCAGAGGAAGGTACTTCACCAGCGGGGATGGCGACGCCTGTTGCAGCAGCGTTGCCAGTTGCGCGGCAGAGGCTGCAAGCTCCGGCTGCCCACTGCTGGCCAGGAACACGCGCGGCTGCGCACGCGTCACTGACGGCAGCTGCTTGGCCGCAGCACCCAGCATCGTGCCCCGGTTCCACCACAGGCTAGGGTCCAGCGCGATGTAGCTGTTGAACAGCGTCGGCTCCTGCAGCAGCGTTTCCACCACGAACAGGCCGGCCAGCGACTCGCCGATCAACGCACGCTCGTCGGTGGTCGGGTAGCGCTGGCGCACCTGTGGCATCAGTTCATCGCGCAGGAAGGTGCGGTAGGCCGCCGAGCCGCCGATGCGCGGCGCGATCTTCTGGTCCTGCGGGTCCTTGCTGGGGCCGGTCATGTCGCGGCGGCGCTCGGTGTTCTCGATGCCGACCAGCAGGAACGGACGCATGCTGCCATTGCCACTCAGCACCTGCACCAGGCCGGCCACGTGCAGGAAATCCTCACCGATGCCGCCGTCGGGCATGTAGAGCACCGGCAGCGGCGTTTTCGGGTCAAGGCCCCACGGCTGCGGGCGGTAGACGTTGATGCGACGGTTCTCGCCCAGCGCCTTCGATTCGAGGGTGAAGGTTTCGCCGATCACCAGCGGGGTTGCGGCCGCTGATTGTGCGGACGGCGCCGGTTCGGCGGCCATCAACGGCGTAGCGGAGACGGTGGACAACAACAGCGACAGCACGATGAGGCGCATGGGGAAAACCCATCCTGGGAAAGAGACCGAGGATACCGCCCTGCCGCAGGCATTGGCGGCTTCGGCACGCTCAACACCCCTGCCAGATGCGTAGATCCACGCCAAGCGTGGATGGACCACTGTAGAGCCGAGCCCACGCTCGGCTAGGCCTTGGTGCAAACCGCAGCCGAGCATGGCTCGGCTCTACAACACCTCACCCAGGCGCGGACGCCAACACCTCGTTCGTCGCAAATGCACCGATATTTGAGGACATGACTCGCGGGTCGTGCCACCACTTCAGGCGATAATCACGCCAACTATCCACGTGATACATCACGGCATTGTCGCCGCCGCCAGCAGATTTCGACATTTTCCAACGCGATTGACTGAGCACTAGAACGAACACGTCGCGTGCTGTCGCTTGCTGCATCAGATGTGTCTGCGCCACCATCGCCGCGCGCCTGGGTACTGCATTTCTCTTCGGAGAATCCTCATTGAAATCCAAGCGCATGCGTAAACACCATGCTGCGCCACCGACAACGGGTGGCACCGGGCCTGCAAGCCCGTGATGACTGTAAGCATGTTGTTTGCGCTCACCCGCCGACACTGTCTCTGGACCGTGCCGGCGGGTGATCCGTCGGCCTTCATGGCGGGCGGTGCGTGGGGGTTTTCGGACCCGCCGGTTAACTGCTTACTGTCATCCCGGCTTGCAGCCACGCATCGCCCGCCACCCGCCCTGCGCGGTGGCATTCCCACCCCAGCGCCGAGGAAGCCGACATGACCCAGCGTCCGCCCTATGCTTCAGATGCCGCCAGCGTCAACGATGACGACGACAACCCTTCGCCCGAACTGAGCACCTTCCTGGGCTGCCTCAGACGCATCCGCGCGGGCGAAGGCGCCGATGGCTTGCCCTGGCCTGAAACCAGCCTTTCCGCAGGGCGCGGGGTTGCCCTGTCGCGGGTGGAACGGGCCGCCATCGGCATGCTGACCGTTGCGGAAATGCTGCACGCAGCCGACCGTTGTCGATCGATGGCAACGCCGGAACGCCATCTGGATGCAGGCGTGGTTGAAGGGCTGTTCTTTGGCTGCCGCAGCCTGGCCGAGCTGGTGTGCCGGGATGTGCGGCCGGAGTAGCCTCACCCTGCACCGCAAACCGGGCCATACTGGGGCCGGACCGGCCGGTACCGGGTCCCATCGAAACCTACAAGGAGGTTTGTATGTTGAATGTTGTGATCGTTGCCGCGCTGGCTGCTGGCCCCGCTGCGTCCGTACCGTATGCCGATTGCCTGCTGGGCAATATCCAGCCCGGACTGTCCGATCATGCAGTGCAACTGGTACAGCAGGCGTGTGCCGCAAAGCATCCAGACAGTTTCCTTGCCTCGCTGGAACTGGAACGCACCTACAGCGCCCAGCGGCAGGCGCGGTTCGATGCGGATCGTGCCGCGGCGGAGCGGGCCGCCAACGCCGCAGCCTCTGCCGCACAGGCAGCGGCGGAGCGCGAGACGGCGCGAGCGCAGGGTGCCAAGGCCAAGTAGGAGTTGGCACAAGCAACAAAAAAGGCACCGCTTGGCGGTGCCTTTTTGAATGACCTGGATCATTGATGCAATGGTGGGCCGTGTAGGATTCGAACCTACGACCAAAAGATTAAAAGTCTTCTGCTCTACCGACTGAGCTAACGGCCCATTGCACTGCCCCAGCCTTTCGGCGGGGTGGGCATTCTACCCTACTTTGGCCGATCGCGTGAAACCCCGGTGTGTCGAGGTTGCCGGCCAGCGGCCGGCTCTACCTCGATCTGGGCCGCGGGCTTAAACCTTCCGGGCCAACGTCGCATCTCAGCTGTGATCCATCGCGGAACTCCGGATGCGCCTGCCCTTCAGCCTCATTGCCGCCCTGCTGCTGCCCTGCGCGGCCCTGGCCGCCCCGTCCCAGGTGGTCACCGACGACATTGCCCGCTTCTGGGCCACCTACGATGCGGTGCGCGCCGAACCCGACGCCGAGCGCCAGGTGGCGCTGGTCCAGCAGCGCTACATCGATCCGGGCAGCCCGGGACTGCATGCGCTGATGCAGGTGCGCAACTACACCGCCCGCGAATACGCCGAGGCCATGAACGCGTGGCCGCGCTTCTGGACATCGGTGCGGCCGCTCACCGCCAACGCACAGCAGGCCAGTGCCTCGCTGGAGCGCGATCTGGCTGCGTTCCGTGCGCTCTACCCTGCCCTGCGCCCGGCCACCATCACCTATGCGGTGGGCGTGCTGCGCACCGGTGGCACCACGCTGGGCGACAAGGTGCTGCTTGGAGCGGAGATGGCGCTGGGCGATGAGCGCGTGGACGTGAGCGAGCTTCCGGAGAAGATGCGCGACCGCCTGCGGATCTTCTACGACAGCCGGCCGGGCGCGAACAACGCGCAGAACAACCTGCACGAGTACGTGCACACGCAGCAGCGTGAGACCACCGGCAGCCTGGCCCAGTACGCGGTGCGCGAGGGTGTGGCCGAGTATGTAGCAGAGCGGTTGAGTGGGCGTCGGCCGGCGTTGCCGCTGTACAGCTACGGGCCCGCGCATGAGGCGGACATCCGCACGCGTTTCATTGCCGAGATGGACGGCGGTAACCTCGACAACTGGCTCTACAACAGCGCCCGCAATCCGTTCGGGGTGAGTGATCTGGGGTACTACGCCGGGTATCGCATCGCACAGGAGTACATGCGGCGGCAGAAGGATGAGAAGGCTGGGATCGCGCGGATGATCGAGTTGGACTATGCCGATCCGAAGTCGGTGCGGGCCTTCATCGAGGCGTCGGGGTGGTTGCCTGATGAGGCTGCCGGCCAGCGGCCGGCACTACCAGACTCCAGCCGCCGGTAGCGCCGGGACAGAGAGTGCGAACCAACGGTTCGCACCCACCATCGGGGGCATCAGCCCCATCACCTCAGGCGTACAACGTGGGGTCCGGCACGCCGGCTTCGGTGAAGCCCTGCGCGCGCAGGCGGCAGGCGTCGCAGTGGCCGCAGGCGGCGCCGTTGGCGTCGGCGTTGTAGCAGGACACGGTCAGGCCGAAGTCCACGCCCAGGCGCACCCCTTCGCTGACGATCTGGCCCTTGCTGAGGAACTGCAGCGGGGCATGCACCTTGATGCCGGCGCCTTCCACGCCCGACTTGGTGGCCAGGTTGGCCAGCGCCTGGAACGCGGCCACGAACTCGGGGCGGCAGTCCGGGTAGCCGGAGTAGTCCACGGCGTTGACGCCGCAGAAGATGTCATTGGCACCGAGCACTTCGGCCCAGCCCAGGGCCAGCGACAGCATGATGGTGTTGCGCGCCGGCACGTAGGTGACCGGGATGCCGGCACCGCCGGCTTCGGGCACGTCGATGTCGTCGGTGAGTGCCGAGCCACCGATGCTGCGCAGGTCCACGTCCACGGTCTTGTGCGCGACCACGCCCTGGGCTTTGGCCACGCGGGCGGCGGCGTCCAGTTCGGAGGTGTGGCGCTGGCCATAGCGCACGCTCAGGGCATGCACGGCGAAGCCCTGTTCCTGGGCCATGGCGATGACGGCGGCTGAATCCATGCCGCCGGAGAGAAGCACGACTGCCTTCTTCATGGGTAAAACATCCGGTTGGGAGGGGAAAGCCAGCACGCTGTCCCGCGCCGGAGTTACATCAGGGAACGTTGCCTGGCCTCATCGGCCCGGCTCGTCGTTCCACAGGATTTTATGCAACTGCATCTGGAAGCGCACCGGCAGGCGGTCTTCGACGATCCAGTCGGCCAGCTGGCGCGCGGTGATCTCGCCCTTGCTGGGCGAGAAGAACACGGTGCAGCGCTTGACCAGATCGTGCTCGGCCAGCAGGGCCTTGGCCCAGTCGTAGTCTTCGCGGCTGCAGATGACGAACTTGATCTGGTCGCGGGCGGTCAGCAGCGGCAGGTTTTCCCAGCGGTTGCGCGCCACTTCGGCCGAACCCGGGGTCTTGATGTCGACTACGCGCGATACGCGCGGGTCCACCGCGCTGACATCCAGCGCGCCGGAGGTTTCCAGCGAGACGTCCATGCCGGCGTCGCACAGCTTCTGCAGCAACACCAGGCAACGCTTCTGCGCCAGCGGCTCGCCGCCGGTCACGCAGACGTGGCGCACGCCCTGGGCCATCACCTCGGCCACGATGTCGTCGATGTCCCACCAGGTGCCGCCGTGGAAGGCGTAGGCGGTGTCGCAGTACTGGCAGCGCAGCGGGCAGCCGGTCAGGCGCACGAACACGGTCGGCCAGCCGGCGGTATCGGCTTCGCCCTGCAGCGAGGTGAAGATCTCGGTGATCTTCAGGCGCGGCAGCGGCGACTGCACGATGTCGCTGGGGGTGGCGACGGCGTTGGACGGGGTAACGGCGGTCATGGCGGGCACTTCTTGGTGGGACACGTGGCGGGTGGGCTACCGTGGCCGGTAACGAAAGCAGCCGAGCATGGCTCGGCTCTACAACTGCAACCGGACGGGCATGGCCCGGCGCTACCGGATCCGGGCGGGTTTGCCGATCCGGAAACGAAAGCAGCCGAGCATGGGCTCGGCTCTACAGGGCAGCTATTGTACGCCCGGTCAGCGGATCAGCGGATCTGCTTGCCGAGGCGGATGGACTGCAGCCGGTCCTGGGCAGTGCGCGCGGCGTCCGAGCCCGGATACTGTGCCACGACGGTCTCCAGCGTCTGCTGGGCCTGGTCGACCTTGCCCTCGCCATACTGCGAGAGGCCAACCTTGAGCAGGCCGCCAGCGGCCTTGTCGTGGGTCGGATAGCGCGCGAGCAGTTCACGGAACTGGGTCTCGGCCATCGGGAAATTGCGGGTGGCGTAGTAGCTCTCGCCCAGCCAGTACAGCGCGTTCGGCGCGTAGACGCCGTTCGGGTACAGCTGCAGGAAGCTCAGGAACAGCTGCGCCGAATCATCGTACTTGCCGGCCTTCAGCGAATCGAAGGCGACGTTGTAGGAGGTGCGCTCGTCGCCGGTGGCGGCAAGGCTGCCGGCATCACCATGGACGGAAGGCGGCCGCTCGGAAGTGGCCGCCGCTGCGGGTTTTGCCGGGGCCGGTGCGGCCTTCGGCGCGCTCGCCGGAACGGGCGGCAGGGCCGGGGCGGCATTGCCCCCTTCCAACCGGTTCAGGCGGCTGTCCAGATCCAGGTACTGGTCCTGGGCGGACTGCTTGAGCTGGGCGTTGTCGTGCTGCAACTGCTCGATCGAGGCCTGCAGGCTGGTGACCTGCTGCCGCAGCTGGTTGATCTGGTTCAACAGGTCCTGGTTGGCACTGTTGTTGTACATCTGCTGCTCGAGCGCGCCGACACGGTCAGCCAGGCTCTGTCGCTGTGCATGCGCCGGTGCGGCAGCCACGAGGGCTGCCGCAACGACCAGCATCAGTTTGATGCCAATGCGCATGGATTACTGAGCGGTGTAGACGATTTCGACGCGACGGTTCTGCGACCAGCAGGACTCGTTCGACTCGGTGCAGACCGGACGCTCTTCACCGTAGGACACGACGGTCAGCTGCGAAGCCGAGCCACCGTTGGCCTGCAGGGCCGAGTTGACGCCGTTGCCACGACGCTCGCCCAGGGCCTGGTTGTACGCGCGCGAACCGCGCTCGTCGGTGTGACCCTGCAGGGTGATGCGCGAGGACGGACGGTCACGCAGGTACTTGGCGTGGCAAGCCATGATGGCCTGGAATTCCGGCTTCACGTCTTCCTTGTCCAGGTCGAAGTAGACAACGCGCTGGCGCAGGCAAGCGTCGGTGTCCAGGTCGCCCGGGCCGTACAGGCCCGAGGTCGACGGACCGGTCGGGGTGGTGGTCGAGGTGCCGGTGTCGACCGGGGCTGCCGGCTCTTCCTTCACCTTCTTCGAGCAACCGGCCAGGACGGCCACAGACAGCAGGGAAACAAGCAGAACGCGGGTGGACTTGTTCATGGCGATACCTTTGTGGCTCCTAGGCCGATGAGGGGTTCAAGACAACGAAAATATTAACACTCTTTTAGCGCTGGGTACGGTATGGGGACCATGCCGGTTCGCGCACATCACCATCGGCCAGGACCAGACGCTGGCGAACCCGCGCATCGGCCGAGACGGCATACAACACGCCACGCCCACCTTCGCGGGCGGCGTACAACACCATGCTTGCGTTGGGCGCAAAGCTCGGCGACTCATCCAGCGAACCCGGCGACAGCGTGCTCCAGCGCGGCGAACCCAGCGAGCTGTCCATCATCGCGATCTTGTAGCTGTTGCCCGAGCCCTGGGCGACGGCGATCTTCTTGCCGTCGTAGGACACCGAGGGCTTGGCATTGTAGTTGCCCTGGAAGGTCACGCGCTCGGCGCTGCCGCCGCCCGCACCCACCTTGTAGACCTGCGGACGGCCGCCGCGGTCGGAGGTGAAGTACACCGCGCTGCCATCCGGCGCCCAGGTCGGCTCGGTATCGATGGCGAAGTGGTTGGTCAGCTGGGTCAGCTGCTTGCTGCCCAGGTCCATCACGTAGATTTCCGGGTTGCCCGAACGCGACAGGGTCAGGGCCAGCTTGCGGCCGTCCGGCGAGAACGCCGGGGCGCTGTTGATGCCGCGGAAGCTGGTGACCAGCTCACGCGCGCCGGTGCCGATGTTCTGGATGTAGATGGCCGAATTGCCACGCTCGAAGCTGACGTAGGCCAGCTTGCTGCCATCCGGGCTCCACGACGGCGACAGCAGCGGCTCGGCCGAACGCACGATGGTCTGCGGGTTGTAGCCGTCGGAGTCGGCCACCATCAGCGCATAGCGCATGGCATCGCCCTTGCCGCTGGCGGTCACGTAGGCGATGCGGGTCCAGAAGGCGCCGCGCACACCGGTGATCTTTTCGTAGATGGCGTCGGCCATCTGGTGGGCAACGTCGCGCATGGCGTTGCCACGGGCGGTCATCGCCAGGCCCAGCAGGCGCTCCCCCTTGGGCACGTCGAACAGTTCGTACTCGACGCGGTAGGCGCCAGCCCCGGCGTCGAGCACGCGGCCGACCACGATGTAGTTCTGCTTCAGCGCGCGCCAGGTGGCGAACTGGATGTCGCCGCCGCGCACCGGCTTTTCGACGATCTGCGCTTCGGGCAGCGTACGGAACTGGCCCGAACGCTCCAGGTCGGCACGGACCACGCCAGCGACGTCGGTCTGCGGTGCAGCCGCCGAACCCTGATAGGGCATCGGCACGATGGTGATCGGCAGCGCGGAGGCATTGCCGCCGATGATGTCGATATCCAGCCCCTTCTGCTGCGCGACGGCAGCAAAGGGCAGCAACAGGGCCGCAAACACGGCAAGCCAGCGAGGCATCTTTTTCATGGAGCGCTCAATAGGGGGAAACCGGAACGAGGGATAACAAAGCGGAAGTGAACCGCTTCGCAATCATGAACCAAGGGTACGTGAATTCCGGGTCAGTTCCAGCCCGTCCTCTCACGCACCGTTAACGTCGTGGCTAACATCGCGCCCGCCTGCCCCGTCACGCCGCCCAGCGGGGCGGTGTTCGACAGCAGTCCACAGACTGCCCGACCGGAACCGGGCCGACCAGAGGCAGGCACGACAAACGTGGGCACGAGCGGCCGTGCTGGCCGCCCTGCCCGGCCGCCTCAGCGATCCTGGGCGGTAAAGGTGAAGTTGAGCGTGCGCGCGAATACCGACTCAAAGCCGCGATACGGCAGCGGCTGCGCGTTGAGCACAGCGGCCTCGATCGAACGCTTGCCGGCCTCGTCGTACGGGCAGTTCGGGCTGACCTTGGCCTGCATCACCGTGCCACCCGGAATCTGGGTAATGGTGATCTGGCAGCGCTGGCCCAGCGGCACCGTATCCGGGCGCACCCACTGCGACAGTACCTTGGCCTGGATCGCGGCTGCGTACTTGGCCGAAAGATCGTCGCTGTTGCCTCCACCACCGGCGGCCGGCTGGGACGCACCGCTGGCACCGGCGGCGGCACTGCCGGCAGCGTTGCGCGCGGCGGCCACCTGGCGCAGCTTCTGTTCGGCCAGCTTGGCTTCCTTCTCGGCCTGCTCGCGGCGGGCACGGATCTCGGCGATCTTCTTCTGCTTCTCGGCCTCGGCCTTGTCAGCGGCCACGCGCTCCTGCTCGGCCTGCTTCTTCTTCTCGTCCGCTTCCTGCTGCTTTGCCAGGCGCAGCTTCTGCTCCGCTTCTTCCTGGCGCTTGCGTTCGGTCAGGTCGATCTGCTCCTGGCGGCGCTTGGCTTCCTGCTCCTGCTTGGCCTTCTCCTGCGAGATGGCCAGCGCGCTCACCGCTTCCTGGTCCTTGGTGTCCGGCTGCGCGACGCGCTCCTGCGCCTGTTGCTGCTGCGGCGTGGGGGCGTCCTGTGGGCGCGGCTCGGGGATCGGCTGCGGCGGCGGAATGGTGTCTTCCGGCACAGGGATCGGCTCGGCCACCGGCGGCGGCAGGTCTTCCAGCTTCTCGGACTGGCGCAGGGCCTGGCGCGCGGCCGAGGCCTCGGACGCGGACAGCGCCAGGCTGGCCTCGACCGACGGATCACCGGCGGCGGCGTCGGTGTTGCGCTCGGGCGACCAGAACCAGGCCACGATGAAGACCAGCGCGACCAGCAGGTGCACCAGCAACGCCAACGCCAGGGGCAGGCCCCAGCCGGGTTCGCGCTGCTGCGGGGGTGGCAGGGCGTCAGCGTGCATCGGTGGCCAGGCCTACCTTGTCTACCTTGGCGCGCTTGATCACATCCATCGCGGCGATGACCTTTTCATAGGCCACGGCACGGTCGGCGGCGACGATCACGCGCACGCCCTTGTCCTGGGCGGCGATGCCGGCCAGGCGGCCTTCCAGTTCCTCGGCCGACACGGCAGTCGGTTCCTTGGCATCGGGCAGCTTCAGGCTGAGCTGGCCGTCCTGGCGCACCGAGACGATCACCGGGTCCTGCTTGCTTTCCAGCGCCTTGGCGTTGGACTGCGGCAGGTCGACGTCGAAGCTCAGCGTGAGCAGCGGCGCGGTGACCATGAAGATGATCAGCAGCACCAGCATGACGTCGATGTAGGGAACGACGTTGATTTCCGATTTCAGCTTGCGGCGCTTGCGGCGACCGATGGCAGCGGACATGGCTTGGACTCCCGGGTCAGGCGCTTACTCGTCGCCAGCGCTCTGGCGCTGCAGGATGGAGCTGAACTCTTCGGCAAAGGTCTCGAACCGCACCGACATGCGCTCAACGCGGGTGGTGAAGCGGTTGTAGGCCCACACTGCCGGGATGGCCACGAACAGGCCGATGGCGGTGGCGAACAGCGCTTCGGAGATGCCCGGGGCAACGGCGGCGATGCCGGCCTGCGCACCGCTGCTGATCATGTCGTGCATGGTCACCATGATGCCGAACACGGTGCCGACCAGGCCTACGTACGGCGCGGTCGAGCCGATGTTGGCCAGCAGCTCCAGGTTGCGCTCGAGCTGGTCCACTTCGCGGGTGTAGGTGGTGCGCATGGCACGCTGTGCGCCTTCCAGCTGCGCGCGGCCATCCAGCCGGCGCTTGTCGCGCAGGCGGGTGTATTCGCGGAAACCGGCTTCGAAGATGGCTTCCAGGCCGCCGACATTGCGGCTGCGGTCGGTGGCCGAGCTGTACAGCTTGCCGAGGTCGGCGCCGGACCAGAAACGGTTCTCGAACTCGTCGGCTTCACGGGTGGCCTGCTTGAACACGCGGGCCTTGCGGAAAATGATCACCCAGCTGACGAACGAGCCGACCAGCAGCAGCAGCACGATGATCTTCACCGGCAGGCTGGCCTTGGCCATCAGCTCGAGGTAGTTGATGCCGCCGCCGGTGGTGGCCTGGGCAAGGGTCTGGGTCGCGGCGTTGCTGACATCGGCCGGCAGTGCCTCGGTGACCGTGGCCTGCAGGGCCAGGAGCGTTGCGATCATCCGTTGTTCCTCAAAGTTCGGATTCGGGGTGGAGGTGGGGTTGCAGCATGGCAAGGACGGCGTCGTCCATGCCACGCGGGCGGAAACTGGCCGCTTCCAGTGCGGCGATGCGGACCTGGGCCGACAGCAGCAGTTCGCCATCGCGCAGGATCTGCTGCTCGAAGACCATGCTGGCCTTCTTCAGCTGGACCAGGCGGGCGCTCACCTGCAGGGTGTCATCCAGCCGTGCCGGCCTGATGAAATCCATCTGCATCGAACGCACCGCGAAGATCATGCCGTGCTCGATGCGCATGCGCTCCTGGCCGTAGCCCAGCGCGCGCATCCATTCGGTCCGGGCCCGTTCCATGAAGGCCACGTACCGGGCGTGGTAGACCACGCCACCGGCATCGGTATCTTCCCAGTAAATGCGTGTCGGCCAACTGAATCGCGGCTCAACCGACATCGGGAACCTCGGCGAACAGGTCCTGCGGCGGGTTCTTGGGTTTCAGGCCCATGTGCCGGTAGGCCTTGTGGGTGGCCATGCGGCCACGCGCAGTGCGCACCAGGAAGCCCTGCTGGATCAGGTAGGGCTCGACCACGTCTTCCAGCGTGCCGCGCTCTTCGGACAGCGCCGCGGCCAGCGATTCGATGCCGACCGGGCCACCGTCGAAGTAGTCCACCATCGTTTTCAGCAGGCGCCGGTCGAGCTCGTCGAAGCCTTCCGGGTCGACCTTGAGCATCTTCATCGCGGCCTGGGCCACCGGCTCGTCGATGTGGCCACCGGCCTTGACCTGCGCATAGTCGCGCACGCGTCGCAGCAGGCGGTTGGCGATACGCGGGGTACCCCGCGCGCGGCGTGCGATCTCCCCTGCCCCATCGGCGGTGCAGTCGATGCCGAGGATGCTGGCGGAGCGGCGCACGATACGGGTCAGCTCCTCGACGCTGTAGAACTCCAGGCGCTGGACGATGCCGAAGCGGTCGCGCAGCGGCGCGGTCAGCAGGCCGGCGCGGGTGGTGGCGCCGATCAGGGTGAACGGCGGCAGGTCGATCTTGATCGAGCGCGCCGCGGGGCCCTCGCCGATCATGATGTCGATCTGGAAGTCTTCCATCGCCGGGTACAGCACTTCCTCGACCACCGGCGACAGGCGATGGATCTCGTCGATGAAGAGCACATCGTGTGGCTGCAGGTTGGTCAGCAGCGCGGCCAGGTCGCCGGCCTTCTCGATCACCGGGCCGGAGGTCACCCGCAGGGCCACGCCCAGTTCATTGGCGATGACATGACTGAGGGTGGTCTTGCCCAGGCCCGGCGGCCCGAAGATCAGCACGTGGTCGAGGGCGTCGCCACGCCCCTTGGCCGCCTGGATGTAGATCTCCATCTGCTCGCGCACCGGCACCTGGCCGAGGTAATCGGCAAGGCGCTTGGGGCGGATGCTGGCGTCGGCGGCGTCATCCTCGCGGGTGGCGCCGGCGCCGATGATGCGGTCGTCGGTCATGTGCTGATTATGCGGCAAAAGTACGGGTTTCGGCCGGGCTGCGCCCGGCACCCGCAGAGGCCGAAGCAACGGCAACAGCCGAAGCAAGAGCAGAAGCAGGGTTGCTGAGGGATGGCAGGGTGGGTCCGGCTGCGGGGGGGCCGTAAATACGTCCATGTAGGCTCGGTCGCCGCATCCATGCGGCTCACGCCCCCGCAACCGGACCCACCCCGCCTTCGACAGATTCCCGCGATCTGTCTGGATGGCGTGGCCTGCTCTGCCCGCTCTTGGTGGGTGTCGACCTTGGTCGACACGGTAGATCCACGCCATGCGTGGATGGAACGGTGCAGCCGAGCAATGCCCAGCTGCTGGCGCGGAACACTTCGGGAAGCCCAGCCCCCTTGTTGTTCAAGGGGGCGCGCCGATAGGCGGGGGGATAAGGTGGAATGCGCGCGGGGCCCACGGTTTGCGCAGCAAATCGTGGGACGTAGCGCAGGTGGAGATTAAATCTCTACCTGCGCGCCCAGCTCGACCAAACGGTTGCCTGGAATCCGGAAGAAGCCCGTGGCCGGCGCGGCATTCCGATGCATCAGCGCGAACAGCTTGTCGCGCCAGATCGGCATGCCGCGGTTGGCGGTGGCCACGATGGTCTCGCGGCTGGCGAAGAAGGTGGTGTCCATCGGGTCGAAGTAGATGCCGCCGTGGTCGCACGAGCGCATCAGCGCCAGCGGCACGTCCGGGGTCTCCATGAAGCCGAAGCGCACGTAGACCCGGTAGAACTCGTCGCCCACCGATTCGATCTTCAGCCGCTGTCCCTCCGGCGCGTACGGCACCGGCAGCGTCACCACGTGCAGGAACACGTTGCGCTCGTGCAGCACCTTGTTGTGCTTGAGGTTGTGCATCAGCGCGTGCGGGGCCACGGTCGGGTCGGCGGTGAGGAACACGGCGGTGCCCGGCACGCGTACCGGCGGTGCCAGCATCAGGCCCGGCAGGAAGGTATCCAGGCGGATGCCGTCCTTGCGGATCTCATCGCGCAGCAGTTCGCGGCCACGGCGCCAGGTGCGCATCATGGTGAACAGGAAGATGCCCAGCACCACCGGGAACCAGGCGCCCTGCAGCAGCTTGGCGCCGTTGGCGATGACGAAGCCGAGGTCGATGATGAAGAACACCACGCACAGCGGCAGCAGCCAGGCGCGCGCCTTCGGCCACAGCGAGCGGGCGACCAGGGCCAGCAGCAGGGTATCGATCAGCATGGTGGCCGACACCGAGATGCCGTAGGCCACGGCCAGGTTGGACGAGCTGCGGAAGGCCAGCACCAGGCCGATCACCATCACCGCGATACCCCAGTTGATGCCCGGGATGTAGATCTGGCCGATGGTGTCGTGCGAGGTGTGCTTGATGCGCATGCGCGGGATGTAGCCCAGCTGCATGGCCTGGCGCGAGACCGAGAACGCGCCGGTGATGACCGACTGCGAGGCGATCACCGCCGCCATCGTGGCCAGGATGATCATCGGGTACAGCGCCCACGACGGCACGGCCTCGAAGAACGGGTTCTTCAGCGCCTCGGGATGGTTGAGCACCAGCGCGCCCTGCCCCAGGTAGTTCAGCACCAGGCACGGCAGCACGAAGAAGTACCAGGCGTGGCGGATCGGCTTGGCGCCGAAATGGCCCATGTCGGCGTACAGCGCTTCGCCGCCGGTCACTGCCAGCACCACCGCACCGAGGATGAAGATGCCGTGCCAGCTGTGCTCCATGAAGAAGCGGATCGCCCACCACGGGTTGAAGGCTTTCAGCACTTCCGGCGCGTCGACGATGTTGTAGATGCCGATCGCCGCCAGCGAAATGAACCAGACCGAGGTGATCGGGCCGAACGCCTTGCCGATCTTCTCCGTACCGAAGCGCTGCGCGGCGAACACCATCAGCAGCACCACCACGGTGATCGGCACGATGAACGCATGCAGGCCGGGGGCCGCCACCTCCAGGCCTTCGACCGCGCCCAGCACTGAAATGGCCGGGGTGATCACGCCGTCGCCGAAGAACAGCGAGGCGCCGAAGATGCCCAGGATGCCCACCACATAGGCCGAGCGCGACCCGTTGCGCAGCGTGCGCTGGGTCAGCGCCATCAGCGCCATGATGCCGCCCTCGCCGTCATTGTCGGCGCGCATGATGATGGTCACGTACTTCAGCGTAACCACGATGTTCAGCGCCCAGAACGCCAGCGACAGCACGCCCAGCACGGTGTCGTGGTCGCTGTTGAGCCCATAGTGCGGCGAGAACGCCTCCTTCAGGGTGTACAGCGGGCTGGTACCGATATCGCCGAAGACCACGCCGATCGCACCGATGATCAGCGCCATGCCTCCGGCTGGAGGAGCGTGACCGTGGCCGCCGGGGGCAGCTGCGTGCGGGGTTTGACTGCTGGACATGGGACTCCTGGCGAAGCTCAGGCGGTTCGTTGAAGGAAAGGAAGGCGGATCAGCGCAGCGCCGACTGCAGCGCCTTGCGGATCACGGTGGCCACTTCGTCGCCTTCATTGAAGGCGTCCCGGGCCATGCGGGCGGCTTCAGCCGGCTTGTAGCCCAGCTGCTGCAGCGCCACGGTGGCATCGGACAGCGGGTCGGCCGGGGCCGGGCCACTGCCGGTGGGCAGCGCGCCGCCGGCACCGAACTGGGCGGCGCGGTCACGCAGCTCCAGCACCATGCGCTCGGCGGTCTTCTTGCCGATGCCCGGAATGCGGGTCAGCGCGGTGATGTCGCCGGCCTGGACCATGCGCGCGAATTCCTCGACGGTGACGCCTGACAGCACGGCCAGCGCGATCTTCGCGCCGATGCCGCTGACCTTCTGCACGTCGCGGAAGAGGCGCCGCTCGCCCTCGCGCAGGAAGCCGTACAGCGAGACGCTGTCTTCCTTCTGTGCGTAATGGGTGTACAGGGTGACCTCGCGGCCGAGCTCGGGCAGGTCATAGAAGGTGCTCATCGGCGCCTCCAGCTCGTAGCCCACTCCGTTCACGTCCACCACCAGCCACGGCGGCGCCTTGTAGGCGACGATGCCGCGCAGTCGACCGATCATTGCGTGCAGCTCCTCATTTGCGGCCCCACGCCTGGCGGGCACTGAGCCCCAGGCGGTTGGCCGTCGCCCTTACGTGGGCATGGGTGATCGCCACCGCCAACGCGTCGGCCGCGTCGGCCTGCAGCTTGGTTTTCAGGTTGAGCATGAGCCCGACCATGTGTTGAACCTGTTGCTTTTCGGCGCCACCGCGGCCGACCACCGCCAGCTTGATCTCGCTGGCCGCATATTCGTGCACCGGCAGGTCGCGCAGCACCACGGCCGAGATCGCCGCGCCACGGGCCTGGCCCAGCTTCAGCGCTGAATCGGGGTTGCGGGCCATGAACACGCGTTCGATGGCCACTTCCTGTGGCTCGTATTCGCGGCACAGGTCGGCCAGGCCCAGCACCAGCAGCTTCATGCGCTGCGGGAAGTCGTCGGCGCCCAGCAGCACCAGCGGCTGGTGGTGCACGTGGCTGACGCGGCCGGTGGCGTCGACATCGATGATGCCGACCCCGGTCCGCTGTGAACCGGGGTCGATGCCGAGGATGCGGGTCATGCCGCACTCCTGGCGGGGCGGAACGGGAGGCGCTGGCAGGCGTATGGGCTCATGACTGTCCGCGGTGACCGTTCAACGGCCCGCGCCCAGGCCGTCGAAGACGGCTCAGGCGTAGGCGTCGGCGCCGAGTTCGGCGTTGGAGTACACGTCCTGCACGTCGTCCAGGTCTTCCAGCATGTCCAGCAGCTTCTTGACCTGCAGGGCGACGTCGCCTTCGACCTTGATGTCGTTGTCGGCGCGGAAGGTGATCTCGGCGTGGTCGGCGACATGGCCCGCAGCGGTCATTGCATCCTTGACCGCGTTGAACGCGTCAGGGCTGGTGACCACATCGATCGAGCCGTCGTCCGGATAGACCACGATGTCATCGGCGCCGGCCTCGATGGCCGCTTCGGTGATGGCTTCCTCGTCGGCACCCGGGGCGAAGCTGAGCACGCCCAGGCGCTTGAACATGAAGGCCACCGAGCCTTCGGTGCCCATGTTGCCGCCGCACTTGCTGAACGCATGGCGGACATCGGCCACGGTGCGCACGCGGTTGTCGGTCAGGCAATCGACGATCACGGCCACGCCACCCGGGGCGTAGCCCTCGTAGCGGATTTCCTCGTAATCGACGCCTTCCAGTTCACCGGTGGCCTTCTTGATGGCGCGCTCGATCACGTCCTTGGACATGTTCACGGCCAAGCCCTTGTCCACCGCCACGCGCAGACGCGGGTTGTTGTTGGGGTCGCCTCCACCGCCGCGCGCGGCAACGCCGATCTCGCGGATGATCTTGGTGAAAATCTTGCCGCGCTTCGCGTCGGACGCGTTCTTGCGGGCTTCGATGGAGGGGCCTCTACCCATGGGTGCTACCGTCTGGCTGCTTCAGGATCAAGGCGCGGATTCTACCTGATCGGGGGCGGCAACCGTGTCTAGGCCCGTATTGTTGTAGAGCCGAGCCAATGCTCGGCTCAATGGGCCCGACGGAATGCAGCCGAGCATGGGCTCGGCTCTACAGGGCGGCCCCGCCCCCCCCCCTGCCCCTATGCCGCCGCCGCGTCGCGGCTGTGGTCGAACTGGCCGTGGCGCAGGAAATGCGCGGTCTGCCGGGCAGCGTCGGGCGACACCACCAGGCCACTATGGCTGGTACGCACCACGCAGTGGTCAGCCAGCCCCGGCAGGCGGGTCTCGGCCAGGGCCACGGTGCCATCGGAGGCGTCGTCCATCGCGCCCAGCAGGCTGCCCAGCCCATGCGGCACTGAGCCGGCGATCAACCCAACCTCGGCCTTGCCCTGCCAGTCCGGCAGGCCATCCAGCAGCAGCTCGCTGCTGCGGCCCAGCGCCAGGCCCCAGCCATGATCGGACAACGAGCGCGCGGTGCCACTGCCGCGCAGCGGCGAGCCCAGGCAGACCACGCGCTGTACCGGCAGCTGCGGATTGCGCCGCAGCGCTTCCAGCGCCAGCAGCCCGCCCAGGCTGTGGCCGACCAGCGACAACGGGCCGGCATCGGCCAGCCGCTCCAGCAGCTGCGGCACGGCCACGTCCGGGCCACCGAACACCGAGGAATAACCAAACGCGTGCACCTGGAAGCCACGCGCGCGCAGGCGCCAGGCCAGCGGCCCGACCCAGGCGCGGGCATTCCAGATGCCATGCAGCAGCAATACGGGGGGAGTCATGCAAACAGCCTGGCAGTCAGCGGGGCAGGAACGTACGGTGATTGAACACGCGCGCGCAGCAAGCGGCGGTGAACATCAGGCCGCGCGCGGTGCGCGGCGCAGGATGAATTCGAGATCGTTCGTGTCGCCCACCGGGAACAGGTATTCGCCGGCCTTCTCGAAACCGTAGCGGGCGTAGAAGCGCTGTGCGCCGAAGTTTTCCGACCACACGCCCAGCCACAGGGTGCGCGGGCCTTCGTGTTCCAGCCAGGCCAGTGCGGTTTCCAGCAGGCGGCTGCCCCAGCCACAGCTCTGCTGGGTCTTGATCAGGTACAGGCGCTTGAGCTCGCCGTCACCGGGCTTCACGTCCGGGTGCGGCAGGCCACAGGGACCGGCGGCGGCATGGCCGACCGCCTCCCCGTCCAGCTCGAGCAGCCACACCGCGTAATCCGGGTGGGCCAGGATCACGCGCTGGCGCTCGACCGTATAGGCCTCCTCAAGGAAGGCCTGGAGGTCCTGCGGCGGATACAGATGGCCGAAGGTTTCGGTGAACGTGCGGGCCGCCAGCGCCGACAGGGTCGGCGCGTCGTCCACAGTAGCGCGGCGGATCGAATACATGCAGGAAGTTGACGTCAGCGCGGAGGGGCGGTCAAGCCTTTTCCGACGATTCCGCCTCTTCGTCTTCCTCGTCCTCTTCCTCGTATTCCTCTTCGTCCTCTTCGTCCTCTTCTTCCTCGCCTTCCTCGTCCTCGTCGTACTCTTCCTCTTCGTCGTCTTCGTAATCCTCGACGCCGAAGTCTTCACCGTCCCAGCGGCCTTCGCCGTCGGCGACGAAGGTCAGGGCCATCGCCGCCGGGTTGGTACCGACGCGGACCAGCCAACCACCGAACACACGCGCACGCTCGGTGACCAGATTGGCCTCGGCGCCTTCATTGCCCAGCTTTTCCCACTCCAGCGAAAACGCGAACTCGGTCATTGCCTGGATCTCCTGATCAGTTGGTCTTGGGGCGAACCTGGATGTGCACTTCGGCCAGCTGCGCGTCGACGATCGGCGACGGCGCGTCGGTCATCAGATCCTGTGCACCGGTGGTCTTCGGGAACGGGATCACGTCGCGGATCGACTCGGTGCCGGCCATCAACGCGGCGATGCGGTCGATACCGAAGGCGATGCCACCGTGCGGCGGCGCGCCGTAGTTCAGCGCGTCGAGCAGGAAGCCGAACTTGGCACGGGCCTCCTCGGCACCGATGCCGAGCAGCTCGAACACCGCGCTCTGCATGTCCGGACGGTGGATACGGATCGAACCGCCGCCGATTTCATTGCCGTTGAGCACCATGTCGTAGCCGCGCGAAACGGCGGTACGGGCGTTGGCGCGCAGGTCGGCAATGTCGTCCACGGCCGGTGCGGTGAAGGGGTGGTGCAGGGCGACGTAACGCTGTTCTTCCTCGTCCCACTCGAACATCGGGAAGTCGGTGACCCACAGCGGCGCCCAGCCCTCGGCGACCAGGCCGAAGTCTTTGCCGGCCTTCAGGCGCAGGGCGCCCATGAAGTCGGAGACCTTGTTGTAGCCACCGGCGCCGAAGAACACGATGTCACCGTTGCCGGCACCGACGTGGGCGACCAGCGCGGCGAAGGACGCTTCGCTGAAGAACTTCTGGATCGGCGAGCTGACTTCGCCGTTGTCGGCGATCTTGATGTAGGCCAGGCCCTTGGCGCCGTACTTGGCGGCATGCGCGGCGTATTCGTCGATCTGCTTGCGCGACAGCGACGCACCGCCCGGGATGCGCAGCGCAGCCACGCGGCCCTCGGCATCATTGGCCGGGCCGGTGAACACCGGGAACTCGCTGTCCTTGACCAGTTCAGCCACGTCCACCAGTTCCAGCGCGATGCGCAGGTCCGGCTTGTCCGAGCCGTAGCGGCGCATGGCTTCAGCCCAGGTCATCCGCGGGAAGCTGGCATCCAGCTGCACGTCCACCACTTCCTTGAAGATGGCGCGGATCATGTCTTCGACGAAGTCCTGCACGTCGCGCTCGCGGACGAAGGCGAATTCCATGTCCAGCTGGGTGAACTCCAGCTGGCGGTCGGCACGCAGGGCCTCATCGCGGAAGCAGCGCGCGATCTGGTAGTAGCGGTCGAAGCCGGCCACCATCAGGATCTGCTTGAACAGCTGCGGGCTCTGCGGCAGGGCGTAGAACTCGCCCGGGTGCATGCGCGCCGGCACCAGGAAGTCGCGCGCGCCTTCCGGGGTGGCCTTGGTCAGGATCGGGGTTTCGATGTCCTGGAAGCCCTTCTCGTCCAGGTGGCGGCGCAGGGCCTGCACCAGCTTGATGCGGGTGCGCTGCATGCGCTGCATTTCCGGGCGGCGCAGGTCCAGGTAGCGGTACTTCAGGCGGGTTTCCTCGCCCGGGTTCTCGTGGGCGTGGAACGGCAGCGGCGCGGCCTTGTTCAGCACGGTGATGGCGGTGGCGATCACTTCCACCTTGCCGGTGCGCATCTTGTCGTTCACCGCGTGGCGGGCGCGCACGACGCCTTCCACCTGCAGCACGTCCTCGTAGCCCAGCGACGCGGCCACGGCGAACACTTCGGCATTGTCGACCTCCACCGTCACCTGCACGATGCCTTCATGATCGCGGAGATCGATGAAGCAGACGCCGCCCTGGTTACGGGCCACGTCGGTCCAGCCGGCGAGGGTGACAGTCTGGCCAATCAGGGTCTCGTCGACCAGGCCGCAGAAGTGGGTACGCATGGGGGGAAGCTCCGCTGGAGAACGCCGGCACCGGATGGGGGCCGGAAAGCCTCGTATTCTGCGGCCGAGGCCCCGGCCGGGGCAAATCCGGCCAGTCACACCGGCTTGATCGCCCCCCTCCCTATAGTCGGGCACCTGCCACCGTATGGGATGCCGCCATGAAACCGCTGTCCCTGGCCAGCCTGGCCGTAACCCTCAGCCTGGGTGCCCTGGGCACCCTCACCCTGCCCGCCCCATCCGCCTCTGCGCAGAACGGGGTGATCCGCTGCGAAAGCCAGAGCAACCGCGAACGGGTCTGCAACACCGGCTGGCGCGGCGCGCAGCTGGTCCGTCAGTTGTCTGGCAGCCCCTGCGAGGAAGGCCGCACCTGGGGCAGCCGCAACGGCACCATCTGGGTCACCGGCGGCTGCCGCGCCGAGTTCGTCGAGTCGCGCGGCGGCTGGGGCGGTGGCAATGGCGGCGGCTGGGGTGGCAACAACGGTCGACCCGGCGAGACCATCCGCTGCGAAAGCCAGAACAATCGCGAGCGCAGCTGCCCGGTCGGCTGGCGCAATGCCCGCCTGGTCCGCCAGTTGTCCGGCAGTCCTTGCGAGGAGGGCCGTACCTGGGGTGTGCGCAACGGCGCGGTGTGGGTCAGCAATGGCTGCCGCGCCGAATTCGCCGAGGCCCGCGGCTGGGGCGGTGGTGGTGGCGGCTGGGGCGGTGGCAACAGCAACTATTCCATCACCTGCAGCAGCAACAACAACCGTTCGCAGACCTGCGACTGGGATGATCGCCAGGGCCGGCCAGTGCTGCAGCAGCAGCTGTCCGGCAGCGCCTGCCAGGAAGGCCGCAGCTGGGGCTACTCGCGCGGCCAGGTGTGGGTGAGCAACGGCTGCCGCGCGCGCTTCGGTACGCGCTGAGTTGCGGGGGCGGATCCCTGGCCAGCGGCCAGGGCTCTTACCCCGGCCAGGCATCCCGCATCCACGCATGGCGTGGGTCTACTGGCGGTCTTTCCGGGGTCGGAGCCCTCCGCAGGAGGGATCCGATCCCGCGATCACGGTGCGGGCGCTTTGTCGTCGCCCCAGGGCGGCGGCGGCAGATCGACCGGCTTGCTCAGGTCGAACTGCACGCGGAACCGGCGGCCCTCCGGGCGCGTCAACTCGTAGACGAACGTCTGGTCCGGATCGATCTCCATCGCCCAGGTGTTGTGCGTGGAAGCCAGCATGTCGGCACGGCGGAACATCGCCACCGAGTCGGCATCGGCCGGGAACTGCTGACGTTCGGCAGTTCCCGGCGGCGTGCTGTCGCCACCGTACAGGGTGATCGCGTCGGGGCTGCCGTCTTCGTGGCGATGGTCGTGTTTCAGGCGCAGCCCGTTCGGCGTGCGGGTCAGCACCCAGGTCCGCGAGTGGTCATCACCGACATGGAACGGGATGCGCAGCTCATGCGCCGGATCGGCGCAGCCGCGCACGTGCATCACCAGGCGCTGCCCGGCGAACGGGTCCTTGCCGGTTGGTGCCGGCGTGTCCTCCACCACCTTGCCTGCGTAGGCCTGGCCGCAATGTGCGGCGATGGCGGCCATGAACGCATCGGCCGGTGCGGTCGCCAGGTCATGGGCGACCGTATCGGAGCGCTGCGTGCACGCAGCGAGGCTGAGCAGGAGGGCGGCGGTAGTGGCAACGGCAATCGGTCTCATGCCCCAACCCTAACGGCCATGGCCGATGGGCGCAAACCGCGCGCCAGGTCCGCTCAGCGCTCGGCAGACGGTGCTGCCGGCAGTACTTCGGTCGCCGCCACCGGTGCGGCCTCGCCCTCGCCGGCCGGCTCCTGTTCCGCCGGGTCGACATCGAACGGGGTACGGAACACCAGCGACGGCAGCAGCGTGGTCAACGCGGCATACAGCAGCAGCGCGCCGAACAGCACCGCCGGAATCTGGAAGCGCTCGCGCATGATCGCCGCCAGCACCAGGGTGAAGATCAGCGTCGGTGCCAGCGCCAGCGAGACCCGCAGGCTGCTGCGGAAGCTCTCGCCGAACATCACCCGGCGCTGCAACCAGACCACGCCGATGCGCAGCGGCAGCACCACCAGGGTGATCACGATGCCCAGCCCCAGCGCCTCGAAGCTGAGCGCTTCACTGGGCACCTTGGTGCCGGCGTTGAAGAAGTAGAACGGCACGAAGAACGAGGCGAACAAGCGCAGCGCGTGCAGGTTCTCGTGCGAGGCCAGCAGCGGCATGCGCTGGTGCAGCAGACGCGCGACCAGCCCGGCGATGAACGCGCCGACCAGGTAGTACACGCCCAGCAGGTAGGTGATGTAGGCCGCCACCATGCCCACCATCACCAGCAGCGAGAACTCTGAACCCGGCGCGTGCGGCGCCACCCAGCGTCCCAGCGCGATGAACAGCAGCGGCAGGCCGACCATCATCGCCAGCAGGGCCAGGCTGGACAGCGCCATGTGGCCCGGATCGCCGGCCTGCAGCACGATGAACAACGCCGCCAGCGCCAGCAGTTCACCAGCGATGGCCTTGCTGGTCACCCAGAACCGCTCGTCTTCGCTCAGGCCCAGCCGTGACAGCGAATCCATGATGAAACCAGTGGAGGGCGTCAGCAGCGCCAGCGCCAACAGGCCGGCGGCCTGCCAAGGCAATCCCGCATAGCGCCAGGCCAGCCAGCCCACGCCGAACAGCGTCGCACTGCGGATCACCAGGTGCGCCAACAGCGGCCACATGCCACGACGTAGCGCCTGCAGGTCCACTTCCAGGCCCGCGAACAGGAACAGCGAGGAAATACCCAGCGTGGCCAGCAGGCCGATCACCGCATCGTGGGCCTGGTCGCCCAGCCAGAGCATGCCGATGATGCCGAACAGCAGGCAGGTCAGTGGTGCGGGCAGGCTGAAGCGCTGCAGCGCGCGCGGGATCACCAGCAGCGCGAAGATCAGCAGCAGGTAGATCAACTCATGGCTCATCGGGGTCTTCCGTGGGGTTCGAACGCGCGCAGGATGCGCGCGCCGAACCGATCCGGCAAGCCACGTTTGAATGACCCCGGTTACCTCATCCAATCAGTCGGTCGGCGATCCGGCCTACCTGGGCCAGCACCAGGGCGCGCTGCTCGTTGCTGATCGCGCCGGCCTGCAGATAGGCCGTCAGCACCCACGGTGCGCCGCCCGCGCGCGGCCACAACACGGCGATGTCGTTGCGCGCGTCCTCGCCATTGCTGCCGGTCTTGTCGCCCACCCGCCAGCGCATGCCCAGGCCCGCGCGCAGGCAGGCATCGCCGGTTTCATTGTCGATCAACCAGTCGGCCAGCTGCTGGCGCGATGCCGGCTGCAGCACTTTCCCCAGCACCACGCGCTGCAGCGAACCAGCCATCGCCGCCGGCGTGGTGGTGTCGCGCGGGTCACCTTCGGCGAAGCTGTTCATTTCCGGCTCCAGCCGGTCGCTGCGGCTGACCGCATCGCCGCTGGCACGCAGGAACGCGGTGACCGCTGGCGGCCCGCCGACCACACCGAACAACAGGTTGGCAGCCGTGTTGTCGCTGGTGATGACCGTGGCCCGGCACAGGTCGCGCACGGTCATGTCCTTGCCGGCATGGCGGCGGGTCACCGGTGCGTGCGAGAGCAGGTCGGCCTCGCGCACCGGTACGCGCCGGTCGAGCAGCGAAGGGGTGCCTTCGGCCTGGCTGAGCACGGTCGCGGCCAGCATGCTCTTGAAGGTGCTGCACATCGGGAAACGCTCGTCCTGGCGATGGCCGACGCGGCGGCCGCTGGCGGTATCGAGCAGGGTCACGCCCAGACGGCCGGCGCATGCCTTCTCCAGCGCGGCGAAATCACTGGCGGCGGCGATGGCCGCATCGGCCGGGGCGGCGGCGGTCGTGGCGCCCGCCGCACGTGCCAGCAACGGCAGGGCGAGCGAGGAAGCAACAGCGGCACCACTGAACTGCAGGAATCGGCGACGGGCGAGCATGCGGGGTTCTCCTGGGGACCGTTCGATTATTGGCGTCGCCCACCGGGGCGACCAGCGCAAAAAATCAGCGCGAGCCATTAGCTGAACTCATGCCTGTCGCATTCAACCCCTTAATTTTCCGAAATCACCCGTTGCCACGCTAGGATCATCCATCACTCCAGCTCACGACTGCGCCATGCTGCACCCGACTCTGCCGCTGAACGCCCTGCGCGCCTTCGAGGCCGCCGCGCGCCACCAGAATTTCACCCGTGCCGCGCTGGAGCTGTGCGTCAGCCAGGCCGCGCTGAGCCACCAGATCCGCAGCCTGGAGGACCGGCTCGGCATTCGCCTGTTCCATCGCCTGCCGCGCGGCGTTGCCCTGACCGATGAGGGTTCCGCGCTGTACCCGGTGCTCAGCGAATCGTTCGAGCGCATTTCGGCCAGCATCGCGCGTTACACCGGCGGACCTGCGCGTGAGGTACTGACCCTGGGCGTGGTCGGCACCTTCGCCACCGGCTGGCTGCTGCCACGACTGGCTGCGTTCGAGAGCGCGCATCCGGACATCGAGCTGCGCCTGCAGACCCACAACAACCGTATCGATCTGGCGGGAGAAGGGCTGGACCTGGCGATCCGCTTCGGTGATGGCGACTGGCAGGGCCAGCACTGCACGGCGATCCTCGACGCGCCCTTCGCACCGCTGTGCGCGCCGGCGCTGGCACGGCGCCTGAAGCAACCGCGTGACCTGGGCACGCTGCCACTGCTGCGCTCCTACCGCAGCGACGAGTGGCCGCGCTGGTTGCAGGCGGCCGGGGTCAGCGGCGTGGAGGCACGCGGGCCGGTATTCGATTCCTCGTTGACGGTGGCGATGGCCGCTGCCGGCGGTGCCGGCGTGGCGCTGCTGCCGTTGCGCATGTTCGAGCAGGAACTGGCCGAGGGCCGCTTGTTGCAGCCGTTCGGCACCACGCTGGAGCTGGGCCGCTACTGGCTGACACGGCTGCGCTCGCGCGTCGAACGTGAGCCGGCCAAGCGCTTCCGCGAGTGGCTGCAGGCGCAGTCATGATGTAGAGCCGAGCCCACGCTCGGCTGCTTCATGTCCAATACCGCGCTGCGCGCGCAAGCCGAGCATGGCTCGGCTCTACAAGAAAGCCAGCCGGCCAGCGGCCGGCACTACCGGTCAGGACTCCAGCAGTTCCATCCAGGCCGCTTCGGCTTTTTCAAGCTGCGCGGCAGCGGTTTCGCGGTCACGGCCGATCACCGCCATGCGCGTGGCATCGGCGTAATTGGCCGGGTCGGCCAGCTGCCGGTCCAGTTCGGCCAGGGCGCCTTCCAGCTCGGCCACCTTGGCTTCGGCGGCGGCCAGCTTGTGCGGGTTCACCGGCTTCTTCTGCACCACCTGCGCCACCGGGGCGGTCTTGACCACCACCGGCTCTTCCACCTGCTCCATGCGCGCCTTGGTGCCCTGCGCCTGCGGGCGGGTACGCAGCCAGGCGGCGTAGGCGTCAAGGTCGCCGTCGAACGGCTCGACCACGCCATCGGCCACGCGCCAGTAGGTATCGCAGACCAGGCCGATCAGGTGGCGGTCGTGCGAGACCATCACGATCGCGCCTTCGAAGGTGGCCAGTGCTTCGGCCAGCGCTTCGCGCATTTCCAGGTCAAGGTGGTTGGTCGGTTCGTCCAGCAGCAGCACGTTCGGCTGCTGCCAGGCGATCAGCGCCAGCGCCAGGCGTGCGCGCTCGCCACCGGAGAAGCCATCGACCGGCTCGAATGCGCGGTCGCCGGGGAAGTTCCACTTGCCGAGGAAGTCGCGGAACGACTGGTTCGGCGCATCCGGGGCGATCTCGCGGAAGTGCTCCATCGGCGACTGGCCTTCGTGCAGCGACTCCACCGTGTGCTGGGCGAAGTAGCCGATCTTCAGGTCCGGGTGCGCCATGCGCTCGCCGACGATCGGTGCCAGTTCGCCCACCAGGGTCTTCACCAGGGTGGTCTTGCCGGCGCCGTTCGGGCCGAGCAGGCCGATACGCTGGCCCGCTTCCAGGCCGAAGCCGACGTTGTGCAGGATCACCGCGTCCTTGCCGTAGCCGGCCTCGACGTGGTTCAGGCGGATCAGCGAGAACGGCAGCTTGGCCGGCGGCGCGAATTCGATGCGGAACTCACGCTCGGCGCGCACCGCTTCGGTGCCGGCCAGCTTGGCCAGGCGCTTCATGCGGCTCTGCGCCTGCGCGGCCTTGCTGGCCTGCGCCTTGAAGCGGTCGATGAAGCTCTGCAGGTGGGCGCGCTCGGCCTGTTCCTTCTCGTGCGCGATCTGCTGCTGGCGCAGCTGTTCGGCGCGCTGGCGCTCGAAATCGGTGTAGCCACCCGGGTAGAGCTTGGCGCCACCACCGTGCAGGTGCAGGGTGTGGGTGGCGACGTTGTCGAGGAACTCGCGGTCATGCGAGATCAGCAGCAGCGTACCCGGGTACTTCAGCAGCCACTGTTCCAGCCAGTACACCGCGTCCAGGTCGAGGTGGTTGGTCGGTTCGTCCAGCAGCAACAGGTCGCTGGGCATCATCAGCGCGCGCGCCAGGTTCAGGCGCACGCGCCAACCGCCGGAGAACGAGGACACCGCGCGGTGATGGGTCTCGGCCGGGAAGCCGAGGCCGTGCAGCAGCTTGCCGGCGCGCGCTTCGGCATCGTAGGCATTGAGCTCGGCCATCTTCGTGTGCGCCTCGGCCACCGCTTCCCAGTCTTCACGGGCGGTCGCCTCGGCCTCCGCGGCCAGCACCGCGGCCACTTCGATGTCACCGCCCAGCACGAAGCTCAGCGCCGGGTCCGGCAGCGACGGGGTTTCCTGCGCCACGCTGGCGATACGGACCTTGCCGGGCAGGTCGACGTCCCCCTTGTCGGCCTCCAGCTCGCCCTTCACCGCCGCGAACAGGCTGGACTTGCCAGCACCGTTGCGGCCGACCACGCCCACCCGGTAACCGGCGTGCAGGGTCAGGTCGACATTGGACAACAGCAGCCGCTCGCCGCGGCGCAAGGCGAAATTACGAAGGGAGATCATCGGGGGAGGGGTCCATATAACCGGATGGAATGTGCTGGTAAGCACTGTTCCTGCGACGCAATTCTAGCGTTAACGAATACTTGACGTGTCCCGGGATGCGCAGTGGCCGACGTTCCTCTCTCCCACGTCCTCGCCGCGCGCGTCCCGGGCTCCCTTCCCGCCAGCGCTGATCCGGGCTAAATGGTTGCTGCTGCAACGTTTTTTCTGACGCCCGGCATTTGACAGGCACTGAATATCCCGTTAATTGCTGTATTGCGCACCGCAACAACCGCCGTCCGCCTCACCCCCGTGATGTCGATTCCGGTGCCGCCCCTGCCAACCGGAGCCCCATCCCGATGACCCGCAAGACCAGCCTGATCGCCGCCGCCGTCGCTGTCGCACTCGGTGGCTCTCCGTTCGTCGCCGCAGCCCAGCAGGCCGGCACCGCCGCCAACACCCTGGACACAGTGATCGTCACCGGCACCCGCGTGGCCGACCGCACGGTGGCCGAATCGCAATCGCCGATCGACATCATTACCCCCGAAGCACTGCAGTCCACCGGCACCAGCGAACTGGCCACGGCGCTGTCGCGCGCGCTGCCCTCGCTGAACTTCCCGCGCCCGGCCCTGACCGACGGCACCAGCGGCGTGCGCCCGGCGCAGCTGCGCGGCCTGTCGCCGGACCAGGTGCTGGTGCTGGTCAACGGCAAGCGCCGCCACACCTCGGCGATGATCAACGTCAACGGCAGCATCGGCCGTGGCTCGTCGGCGGTGGACATCAACGCGATCCCGATCGCTGCCATCGAGCGCGTGGAAGTGCTGCGCGACGGTGCGTCGGCACAGTACGGCTCGGATGCCATCGCCGGCGTCATCAACATCGTGCTCAAAGGCAGCGGTCGTGGCGGCAGCCTGGCGGTGGACTACGGCCAGTACTCGGCGGGTGACGGCAACAAGTACCAGCTGTCCGGCGATACCGGCGTCGAGTTCGGCAACGGCCGTGGCCGTGTGCACGTGGCCGGCCAGATCAGCCAGCAGGACGAGAGCAACCGCGCCGGCCCGTACCGCGGCACCACGCCGAATACCGGCAACTTCCCGAGCATCGGCCAGAAGACCTTCATCGTCGGCGACCCGCGCGTGGATGCCACCGCCGCCTCGGCCAACGCCAGCTTCGACTTCAGCGACCACGTGACCGGCTACGCCAGCGCGCTGCTCAGCAACCGCGACATCACCTCGTTCGCGTTCTACCGCTCGCGCAACCACAGCGGGCAGAGCGCGCTGCTGGCGCAGACCTACCCGGATGGCTACGTGCCGGAGATCAACCAGTATTCCAAGGACCGTTCGCTGGTGGCCGGGGTCAAGGGCAACACCGACAACGGCTGGACCTGGGACCTGAGCCTGAACCATGGCGAGAACACCCTCGATTTCCACACCCGCAACAGCATCAACTACAGCCTCGGTGCGACCAGCCCGCGCTCGTTCTACGACGGCACGCTGAAGTACCAGCAGGACATCTTCAACGCCGACCTGACCAAGTCGCTGGACTGGGGCCTGGCCTACCCGGTCACGCTGTCCTTCGGCGGTGAGTACCGCAAGGAGAAGTGGGACCAGAACCCGGGCGAACTGAACTCGTACACCGGGAGCGGTGCGCAGGGCTTCGCGGGCTTCACCCCGACCAATGAAGTGCATGCCGACCGCCACAACTACGCGGTCTATGCAGGCCTGGAAGCGGACCTGACCGAGAAGTTCTCGGCGGGCATCACCGGCCGCTACGAGGACTACTCGGACTTCGGCGACCGCTTCTCCGGCAAGCTGTCGGCGCGCTACGCGTTCACCGACAAGGTCGCGCTGCGCGCTACCGCGTCCAGTGGCTTCCGCGCACCGTCGCTGGCGCAGCAGGGTTACCAGGCCGTCACCAGCCAGTTCCTCAATGGCGTGTTCGTTGAACGCGGCACCTTCCCGACCACCAGCCCGGCCGCGCAGGCGCTGGGCGCCTCGCCGCTGAAGGCCGAGACCTCCACCTCCTACAGCCTGGGCCTGGTGCTGCAGCCGGTGGACCGCCTGTACATCACCGTCGATGCCTACCAGATCGACATCGATGATCGCATCGCGCTGTCGTCCAGCATCACCACCAACGCCGCCACCAGCGCGCTGCTGGGCACCCTCGGCCTGCCGCAGGTGACCGCGTTCTCGTACTTCACCAACGGCCTGGATACGCGCACCCGCGGCGTCGACTTCGTGTCCAGCTACACGGTGCCGTTCAGTGCCAGCAGCCTGGAACTGACCGCCGCCTACAGCTACAACGACACCGAAGTGCGCCGCGTCGGCGGCACCCCGGCGGTGTTTGGCACGCTGGGCCTGACCCAGTCGCTGATCGGCCGCGATGAGATCGGCCGCATCGAGGACAGCTACCCGCGCGACAAGGCGATCCTGAGCGGCACCTGGCGTTCGGATCACTGGGAACTGGGCCTGGCCGCCACCCGCTACGGCAAGTTCACCGTGCGCAACTCGGCCACCGCGCTGCGTGACCAGACCTACGGCGATGCCTGGGTGGTGGATGCCTCGGCCAGCTACAAGCCGAGCAGCAACTGGACCCTGACCGTGGGCGCCGACAACCTGCTGGACAAGTACCCGGACCGCACCGAAGACCTGCAGAACTCCACCTTCGGCATGCTGCCGTACAGCAACTACTCGCCGTTCGGCTTCAACGGCGCGTATGTGTATGGGCGGATCAAGTACACCTGGTAAGGGGTAGTGCCGGCCGCTGGCCGGCATTCCGTGGCCCGGGTGGGGTCAGATCCCTTTTCCTGCAGGAAAAGAGATCTGACCCCATTTGCCTGCTGGGTTTGCTGCATCTGGCGCATTAGGTGAAAATCGGGGCATCCCCCCGAATTCTGCGAGAGCCGATGCACCATGACACCGACCTGATCAACATCGTTGCCGTTGGCCTGGGGCTCGCCTTCATCTTCGGCGCGCTGGCCAACAAGCTCCGCTTGTCTCCCCTGGTCGGTTACCTGGTTGCTGGCATCTGTGTAGGCCCGTTCACCCCCGGCTTCGTCGCCGACCAGGCGCTGGCCAACCAGCTGGCCGAACTGGGCGTGATGCTGCTGATGTTCGGTGTCGGCCTGCACTTCTCGCTGAAAGACCTGATGGCGGTCAAGGCCATCGCCATCCCCGGTGCCATCGGCCAGATCGCGGTCGCCACCCTGCTCGGCTGGGGCGTGGCCTCGCTGATGGGCTGGCCGGCCATCCATGGCGTCATCTTCGGTTTCTCGCTGGCCACCGCGAGTACCGTGGTGCTGCTGCGGGCGATGGAGGAACGCCGCCTGCTGGAGACCATGCGCGGCAAGATCGCGGTCGGCTGGCTGATCGTGGAAGACCTGGCCTGCGTGCTGGCACTGGTGATGATGCCGGTGATGGCCGGCGTGTTTGGCCCCGATGCGGCCAAGGAATCGCACTCGCTGGGCAGCGTGCTGGCCGACATCGGCTGGACCTTCGTGCAGCTGGGCCTGTTCGTGGCGGTGATGCTGGTGGTCGGGCGCCGGGTCATTCCGTGGATCCTGGAACGCATCGCCGGTACCGGCTCGCGCGAACTGTTCACCCTGTCAGTGCTGGCGATCGCGCTGGGCGTGGCATTCGGCTCGGCGATGCTGTTCGGTGTCTCGTTCGCACTGGGCGCGTTCTTCGCCGGCATGCTGCTCAACGAATCGGAGCTGAGCCACAAGGCTGCGCACGATTCGCTGCCGCTGCGCGACGCGTTCGCGGTGCTGTTCTTCGTCTCCGTAGGCATGTTGTTCGACCCCAACATCCTCGTCCAGCACCCCTGGCAGGTGCTGGCCACCGTGCTGATCATCATGTTTGGCAAATCGGCCGCCGCGTTCTTCATCGTGCGTGCGTTCGGCCACCCGACCAGCACTGCGCTGACCATTTCGGCCAGCCTGGCGCAGATCGGCGAGTTCGCCTTCATCATCGCCGGCCTCGGCGTGGCGCTGCAGATCCTGCCGAAGGAAGGCCAGTCGCTGGTGCTGGCTGGTGCGCTGGTGTCGATCATGCTCAATCCGCTGGTGTTCGGCCTGCTCGACCGTTGGCAGGCCAAGCAGGAACAGCAGCCGCAGCCGGCGGAACCAGAAGAGGCCATCGGTCCCTCGCGCGACCTGCGTGACCACGCCATCGTGATCGGCTACGGCCGGGTCGGCAGCGAACTGGCGCAGGTGCTGCGCGATCGCGGCGTGCCGGTGCTGGTGATCGATGACAACAAGGAACACGTCGAACAGGCGCACGCCAAGGGCCTGGCGGCGATCCGCGGCAGTGCCGCCGCCGACCGGGTGCTGGCCGAAGCTCATCCGGAGCGCGCCAAGATCGCGGTGCTGGCGATTCCGCAGCCGCTGGAAGCCGGTGAGGCGCTGGCCAAGCTGCGGGCGATCAACCCGGACCTGACCCTGCTGGCACGTGCGCACAGCGATGCCGAGGTGAAGCACCTGCTGGAACACGGTGCCGATGGCACGGTGATGGCCGAGCGCGAGCTGGCCTATTCGCTGGCGGAGATGATCATGTCGACGCCGCCGTACCGGAATCTGGGGCAGCACAGCATTCCGGTGGTGTGAGCGGTGTGGGTGCGGCAGGGCTTGCAGCCCTGCACCTGCCAAAGCAACGGCAAAAGCAAAAGCTGACTATCCGTGGGATGGCGGGGAGGGTCCGGTTGCAGGGGACGCCGTGAATCCGTCCATGGAGGCTCGGTCGCGCCATCCATGGCGCTCACGCCCCTGCAACCGGACCCACCCCGCCTTCGACAGTTCGCTGCTGCTGTTGGTGGGTGTGGACCTTGGTCGACACGGCGGCGTATGGGGTCAGATCCGTTTTCCGCAGGAAAACGGATCTGACCCCGGAAACATGAAAAATCCCCGGTCGACCCGCATCGACCGGGGATCTGGATCGCCACGTTGCCACGCCTTGGAGAGGCAGCTCCACCGTAGCGCATTGCGCGATGGGTGGTGATCGCCTGTGGCGATGACGACCAAGCGTGTGGCTATCAGGCGCCGGCCAGGGCCTGCTCAAGGTCCGCGCGCAGGTCGCCGATGTGCTCGATGCCGATCGACAGACGCACGGTGTCTTCGCTGACGCCGGCCTTGGCCAGTTCAGCTGCGTCCAACTGGCGATGGGTGGTGGACGCCGGATGGGTGGCCAGCGACTTGGCGTCTCCCAGGTTCACCAGCCGGGTGAACAGCTTCAACGCATCGAGGAAGCGTGCGCCGGCTTCGCGCCCACCCGGCAGGCCAAAGGTCAGCACGCCCGAGCCGTAGCCACCGAGGTAGCGCTGCGCGGCGGCATGCTCCGGGTCGTCGGCCAAACCGGCGTAACGCACCCACGCCACCTTGGCGTGCGCCTTCAGGAACTGCGCGACGGCCAGTGCGTTGGCGTTGATGCGCTCCATGCGCAGTGCCAGCGTCTCGATGCCCTGCAGGATCAGGAAGGCATTGAACGGCGACAGCGCCGCGCCGGTATTGCGCAGCGGCACTACGCGCGCGCGGCCGATGTAGGCGGCAGGCCCCAGGGCCTCGGTGTAGACCACGCCGTGGTAGCTGGGATCGGGCTGGTTGAGGCGGGCGAAGCGCTTCGGCTGCGCAGCCCAGTCGAAACGGCCAGAGTCGATGATCGCACCGCCCAGGCTGTTGCCGTGGCCGCCCAGGTACTTGGTCAGCGAATGCACCACGATGTCGGCACCGTGCTCGAACGGGCGCAGCAGGAAGGGCGTGGCCATGGTGTTGTCGACGATCAGCGGCACGCCGGCCGCGTGAGCGACTTCGGCGATGGCGGCGATGTCGGTGACATTGCCGCGCGGGTTGCCGATCGATTCGACGAACACCGCCTTGGTTCGCTCGTCGATCAACGCGGCGAACGCGGCCGGATCGGCGGGGTCGGCGAAGCGCGCCTGGATGCCGTACTGCGGCAGCGTATGCGCCAGCAGGTTGAGGCTGCCGCCATACAGCGCGCTGGAGGCGACGATGTTGTCGCCGGCCTCGGCAATGGTCTGGATGGCATAGGTGATCGCGGCCTGCCCCGAGGCCAGCGCCAGTGCGCCGATGCCACCTTCCAGGGCGGCCAGGCGCTGCTCCAGCACGTCGGTGGTGGGGTTCATGATGCGCGTGTAGATGTTGCCCGGCACCTTCAGGTCGAACAGGTCGGCGCCATGCTGGGTGTCATCGAAGGCGTACGCCACCGTCTGGTAGATCGGCACCGCCACCGCGCGGGTGGTCGGGTCGGGACGGTAGCCGCCATGCACGGCCAGGGTTTCCAGTTGCCACTGCGGGTCGCTCATTGCACCAGGCTCCATCCGGGGAAACCGCCACCATAGGCCAGCCGCAGCCTGGCACTGAGAGCCACTGGCGATGACGTGCGTACCGGCGGTTATCAGGTTGGCCGGGATTCAGGCAGCCGTCATGAGCCGTTGCTAGGCTTCGCCGCCGGGCGCTCCTGCCCGGGCACGGAGGCCCCACGCGCATGCAGCCATCCCCTTGGACACCCACCACCAACGGCATGCCGACACCGGTCCTGCTGGTGGAGGACGATCGTCGCCTTGCCGAACTGGTCAGCGACTACCTGCACGAGCATGGCTTTGCCGTGCAGCATGTCGCTCGTGGCGACCAGGCCGGCGCCGCCTGCCGCCAGCATGCGCCGGAACTGGTGGTACTGGACCTGATGCTGCCCGGCCTCGGTGGCATCGACGTGTGCCGGCAGATCCGCAGCTTCTCCGACGTGCCGATCCTGATGCTGACCGCCTGCGAGGACGACATCGAACAGGTGCTGGGCCTGGAATCGGGCGCCGATGACTATGTGCACAAACCGATCGAGCCGCGCTTGCTGCTGGCCCGCCTGCGCGCGCTGCTGCGCCGCCGCCACGGCAGCAGCAACACCGGCACCCCCTGCCGGCTGATGCATGGTGAACTGCTGATCGACCGCATGCAGCGCGACGTACACCTGCACGGCCAGCCGGTCGAGCTGGGCACCACCGAATTCGAGATCCTGTGGTTGCTGGCCAGCCAGCCCGGGCAGATCCTCTCCCGCGACCAGATCCTGCAGGCGGTGCGCGGCATCGGCTTCGATGGCCTGGACCGCAGCGTCGATGTCAGCATCGGCAAGCTGCGCCGCAAACTCGGCGACGATGCGCGTGAACCGCGGCGCATCAAGACCGTGTGGGGCCGTGGCTACCAGTTCAATCCATCGGCCTGGTCGGCGTGAAGCGGCTGTTCCTGTGGCTGTGGTTTATCACGGGTGCCTGCTTCCTGGTGTCGGTGTTCTTCCTCAACCACATCCTGGACGGCATCTACACGCCTGTGCAGGATCGCGTGTTCGTCGAGCAGGTGCGCGGGCAGGTGTACGCCCTGCGCAGTGGCCTGGCCGGCCTGGACGCCGGCCAGCAGCGTGAGCGCCTGCAGCAGTGGCAGCCACACTACGGCATCGCTCTGACCCTGCTCGACAGCCCTCCCGCGCTCGCCCCCCAGGAACAGGCAGCCGTGAAGACCGATGGCTTCATCGTGCGCGATCAATACCAGCAGGTCCTGCTGCCCATCGAAGGCATCGGAGGCCGGTGGCTGCACCTGCGCCTGCCTGGCGCGGTGCAGATGACGACGTACATGACAATCGCGGCATACCTCAGCATCCTGCTGCTGGTCGGCGCCAGCCTGTACGCCTGGGTGCGCCTGCTCTGGCGCGATCTTGAAGCGCTGCGCCTGCACGCCGACCGCATCGGTGCCGGTGATCTGCAAGCGCGCGCACAGGTCTCGCCGCGCTCGCAGATCCGGGTCATCGTCGAACACTCCAACCGCATGGCAGCGCGCGTGGCCGAACTGGTGCAGCGCCAACGCGACCTGACCCATGCGATCTCGCACGAACTGCGCACCCCGATCGCGCGCGTGGCCTTCGGCCTGGACCTGATGCAGGACAGCGATGATCGCGAACGTCGCGAGCGACTTGCGCAGGGACTCCACGGCGACCTGGCCGAACTCAACCGGCTGGTCAGCGAACTGCTGGCCTATGAGCGGCTGGAACACCCCAGCGAAAGCGAGCCGCTACAGCGCATCGAAGCCAACGACTGGCTGCAGGCCTGCCTGGCCGATGTGCGTCGTGACGCCGAACGCGCCAGCCTGGTGCTGCGCGTGCTGCCCAGCGCGCTGCCGCGCGTGGACGCCGAGCCGCGCCTGCTGCAGCTGGCGTTGAGCAACCTGGTCGGCAACGCGCTGCGCCATGCACGTTCACAGGTCGAGGTCTCGCTGGTCGGCGTCGACGGCCGTGCCTGCCTGCGTGTGGATGACGACGGCCCCGGCATCGCCGAAGCCGATCGCGAGAAGGTGATGCGTCCATTCACCCGCCTGGACGACAGCCGCAGCCGCGATACCGGCGGCTTCGGCCTGGGCCTGGCCATCGTCAGCCGCATCGCCGCCCGCCACGGTGGTGAGCTGCGCATCAGCCGCGCCACGCTGGGCGGCGCTCGCCTGGAAATGCACTGGCCGCTGGCTGCCAGCTGAACGCCCGAGGGCGCGATTACAGTTGATTACAACTCCCGCACAACTGCGGAGGGAACCGTCGCCGGCATATCGCCACGCTGGCGACCCTGCAGCGTACGCCGGATGCGCGTGCTGCTTTCCTCCCATTGCCGAGAGTTTCCATGTCCCAGCGTCGCCGTTCCCGTTCCCCTGCCCTGCTCTGCCTGGCCGTGTTGCCGCTGTTCGCCGCACCGATCGCCCATGCCAGGGATGACCACTGGACCTTCGAAGTTGCCGCTGGCGGCGGCGTGACGCCGCGCTACAGCGGCAGCGAGGAGTATCGTGCGACGCCGTCGTTGTCCTTTGATGTCACCTCGCCGGGGGGATGGTTTCTGGGCACCAGTGGCATTGGCTGGGGCACCTCCATCGGCGAGCACACCCGCGTGCGTGCCTATGTCGGCGCCAGCGGCATCCGCAAGGAAAAGGACTCGCTGCTTGGCGGTTCGGACTTCCTGCGCGGCATGGGCGATATCGATACCCGTCCCCTGGTCGGCGTCTCGGCTGGTTATACGCTGGGCGAAGCCGTGCTGAGCGGTTCCTGGCAGTTCACCCGCAAGGATGAGGACAAGGCCGAGAACGGCCTGGCCACCCAGCAGGTGCACCTGAACCTGACCATGCCGCTGTTCGACCTGGCCGGCGGTGTGGTCAGCGGCAGCGTCTCCACCGACTACGGCAACCGCGGCTACATGCAGACCTGGTACGGCGTCAGCCCGGAACAGGCGGCGCGTACCGGCTTTGCCGAACACAAGCCGAAGGCCGGCCTGTTCAGCGCCGGTGTCGGCCTGAAGTGGAGCCACCGCGTGGGCCGCAACGGCAACTGGTACATCTCGGCCGAAGGCACGCGCCTGCTCGGCGATGCCGCCGACAGCCCGATCGTGCAGAAGCCCAACCAGTTCGGCTTGATGAGCGGTTACACGCACCGCTTCTGAGAAGTCGCCGGGCATGGCCCGGCGCTACCGGAAAAAACGGGGCGCTACGATCAGGCAGCGCCCCGCATGATTCACGCCTTGGCGAACACCAGGTGACCGCCGTCGTTGCCGACTTCGATGGTGTCGCCGTTGACGAAGGCCCCGGACAGGATCTTCTGTGCCAGCGGGTTTTCCAGCTGCGCCTGGATCGCACGCTTCAACGGACGCGCGCCATACACCGGATCGAAGCCAACGTTGCCGAGCAGGTCGAACGCCGCATCGGAGACCGCCAGCTTCAACCCACGCTCGGCCAGCCGCTTCTCCAGCCCACGCATCTGGATGCGCGCGATCTGCTTGATCTGCTGCTTGTCCAGCGGATGGAACACCACGATGTCGTCCAGGCGGTTGATGAATTCCGGACGGAAGTGCGCCTGCACCACGCCCATCACCGCCGCCTTCATCTGCGTGTAGGCCTCCGGGCTGTCGTCGGCGCTCATGTCCTGGATCTGGTGCGAACCCAGGTTCGAGGTCATCACGATGACGGTGTTGCGGAAGTCCACCGTGCGACCCTGGCCATCGGTCAGGCGACCATCGTCCAGCACCTGCAGCAGGATGTTGAACACATCCGGATGCGCCTTCTCCACTTCGTCCAGCAGGATCAGCGAATACGGGCGACGACGCACGGCCTCGGTCAGGTAACCGCCTTCCTCGTAGCCGACATAGCCCGGGGGCGCACCGATCAGGCGGGCGACGCTGTGCTTCTCCATGAACTCGCTCATGTCGATGCGGATCATGGCGTCGGCACTGTCGAACAGGAACTCGGCCAGCGACTTGCACAGTTCGGTCTTGCCCACGCCGGTCGGACCGAGGAACAGGAACGAGCCGGCCGGACGGTTCGGATCGGACAGGCCCGCACGCGAGCGGCGCACCGCATCGGAGACGACCTTGATCGCTTCCTCCTGGCCGACCACGCGGTTGTGCAGCACCTCTTCCATGCGCAGCAGCTTGTCGCGCTCGCCTTCGAGCATCTTGTTGACCGGAATACCGGTCCAGCGCGAAACGACTTCGGCAATCTCCTCGTCGGTCACGCGGTCCTGCACCAGCTTGAAGTCCTTGTGCTCGGCTTCCTGCGCGGCGGCCAGCTGCTTTTCCAGCTGCGGCAACAGGCCGTACTGGATCTCGCTCATCCTGGCGAAATCCTGGCGGCGCTGCGCGGCCTCCAGTTCCAGCCTGGCCTGCTCGACCTGCTCCTTGATCTTCGTCGCACCCTGCAGCGCGGCCTTCTCCGACTTCCAGATTTCATTGAGATCGGAGAACTCGCGCTCCAGCGCCTCGATGTCGTTCTCCAGGTCGGCCAGGCGTTGCCGCGAGGCTTCGTCCTTTTCCTTCTTCAGCATCTCGCGCTGGATCTTCAACTGGATCACCCGGCGCTCCAGGCGGTCCAGCTCTTCCGGCTTGGAGTCGATCTCCATGCGCAGGCGCGAAGCGGCTTCGTCCATCAGGTCGATGGCCTTGTCCGGCAGCTGGCGGTCGGTGATGTAGCGGTTGGACAGCGTCGCGGCGGCGACGATGGCCGGGTCGGTGATCTCCACGCCATGGTGCAGCGCGTACTTCTCCTTCAGGCCGCGCAGGATCGCGATGGTGTCCTCCACCGACGGCTCGCCCACGAACACCTTCTGGAAGCGGCGCTCCAGCGCGGCATCCTTCTCGATGTACTTGCGGTACTCGTCCAGCGTGGTCGCGCCGATGCAATGCAGCTCACCGCGTGCCAGCGCCGGCTTCAGCATGTTGCCGGCATCCATCGCGCCATCGGCCTTGCCAGCGCCGACCATGGTGTGCAGTTCGTCGATGAACAGGATGATCTGGCCTTCGTTCTTGGCCAGGTCGTTGAGCACGCCCTTCAGGCGTTCCTCGAACTCACCGCGGAATTTGGCACCGGCGATCAGCGCGCCCATGTCCAGCGACAGCACGCGCTTGCCGCGCAGGCCCTCAGGCACTTCGTCGTTGATGATGCGCTGGGCCAAGCCCTCGACGATGGCAGTCTTGCCCACGCCGGGTTCGCCGATCAGCACCGGGTTGTTCTTGGTCCGGCGCTGCAGCACCTGGATGGTGCGACGGATCTCTTCGTCGCGGCCGATCACCGGGTCGAGCTTGCCGCTCTCGGCGCGCGCGGTCAGGTCGATGGTGTACTTCTCCAGCGCCTGCCGCTGTTCCTCGGCATTCTCCGACTGCACGTTCTCGCCGCCACGCAACTTGTCGATGGCCGCCTGCAGGCGGGTCTTGTCGGCACCGGCGGCGCGCAGCGCCATGCCCAGCGTGCCGCCATCGTCCAGCGCGGCCAGCACGAACCACTCGCTGGCGATGAAGGCATCCCCATGCTGCTGGGCCAGCTTGTCGGTCTGGTTCAGCAGGCGCCCCAGGTCATTGCCCATCGAGACATTGCCGGCCTGGCCGGACACCTTCGGCAGCGCGTCCAGCGCCTCGGTCAGGCGCTCGCGCAGCACCGGCACGTTCACCCCGGCCTGGGCCAGCAACGGGCGCGTGCTGCCGCCCTGCTGGTCCAGCAGCGCGCTGAACAGGTGAACCGGTTCGATGATGCTGTTGTCGCGGCCCACGGCCAGCGACTGTGCGTCTGCCAGCGCCTGCTGGAAACGCGAGGTGAGCTTGTCCATCCGCATTGCGAATCCTCATCGGTCATCAGGGCCGGCCCGCGCCGGCGATGCTGGAAAGATGCGGTTGCCCCACCCAGTTTCAAGGGTGGCTGCGACTGCACCCCGAGGCCAGTCAGCCTGTGGCCAGCATGCCGGAACCGGTGTGGTCGGCGCGTTGATCCCGATCAGTTCCTCGTGGCGGACGGGCTCAGCGGGTGATCGCGCTGCGGATCGCGCGCAGCTGCTGCTTGACCGCCCGCGCCTGCGCCACGTCCATGCGCAGCAGCGCCTTCTGCCCGATCGAGCGCGACTGCAGGGCGGGATCGACAAAGCGATAGCGGCCACGCTCATCGCGCTGCAGCAGCGGTGCCTGGACCAGGTCCGGGGTATCCAGCAGATGGTCGATCACCGCGACCAGGCGGTCGTTGAAGTAGCCTTCGGGCCGGCCCAGGTCGACGTAGGCCTGCTGGATCAGCGGATAGAAGCGTTTGTACGCGGTGGCCGTTGCCGCCGGGTCCAGCGCGGTGAAGGCCTGCACATAGGGCGCATAGCGCGCGGCGTTGCCGGCGGCGATGCGTTCGCCACCCTCGCCGGGCTCGACCTGCAGGTTGCCAGGCAACGGCCTCGCAGCCAGCGCGGTTGGGGGCACGCTGGGCTTGTCCAGGTTGTCGACCTGGGTGACCAGGCGCTGGATCAGGTGATCGCGCAGCAGCAGGGTCAGCGGGCCCTCGCCCTGGAACAGCTGGCTCAATGCGCCCCAGGCCGCGGTATCGCTGTCGGCCAGTTTCGGCAGCGCGGGATCGGCGGCGGCATCGGTGTCCAGCGGATGCCTGATGGCAGGTGGCGCCGGTGCGGTCTCTACGGCCGGCTTCGGTTGTGGCGGCGCACCAGCACTGGCGGGGGGTGATTGCACCGGCACCGGGACACCGTCCGCCAGGCTCTTCAGCTGAGCGCGGAACAGCCAACCGCCCGCTCCACCGATCACCACCACGCCCAGCACCCAGGGCCAAACCGCTTTTCCACTCTGCATGATGCAGTCCCTCTTTTCACCTGCATGGAAAGGGTGTGACCCGCTTGGTTCCAGCCGGTTCCCCGCGCGTTCCGCTGGCGTTGGGGCTGGGCGGTGCGCTCACGTCTGCTTTGCACCTCCTGCGCGAGGCTGTGCATCCCATCGTGTGGAGACGTGGCCATGCAGTACGCGCTGTACTACTGGACCGGCATCCAGGGCCGTGGCGAGTTCGTGCGGCTGGCGCTGGAGGATGCAGGTGCCGACTACATCGACATGGCGCGGGTGCACGGCGATGCAGTGATGCAGCCGCTCCTCGACGGTGGCAGCGAAGGCGCACAACCGTTCGCGCCACCGTTCCTGAAGGCGGGACGACAGGTGATCGCACAGGTCGCGGCCATCCTCGATTTCCTCGGTCCGACGCTGGACCTGGTGCCACAGGCGGCGTCGCGGCGGATGCAGGCGCTGCAACTGCAGCTGACCATCGCCGACCTGGTGGCCGAGGTGCATGACACCCATCATCCGATTGCCGCATCGAAGTACTACGAGGAGCAGAAGACCGAGGCCAAGGCGCGTGCAGTCTCGCTGCGCAGCGAACGGCTGCCGAAGTACCTCGGCTACTTCGAGCAGGTGCTGACGGCCAATGGCGGTCGCCATGCACTGCGCGAGCATTCGTATGTGGACCTGTCGCTGTTCCAGCTGCTGAGCGGGCTGGACTACATGTTCCCGCGCCGCATGCAGGCACTCGGCCCCACCCTGCCGCTGCTGCGTGCACTGCAGGAGCGGGTGTCGAAGCGACCGAACATCGCCGCCTACCTGGCCTCGGAGCGACGGCTGCCGTTCAACACCCAAGGCATCTTCCGCCACTACCCCGAGCTGGATGGAGCGCGCTGATACCGCCGCCTGCAACTCCTGTTGTAGAGCCGAGCCATGCTCGGCTCAGAGCAGCCGAGCGCAGGCTCGGCTCTGCAACACATCGGAGGCGGAAAGAAAGCGGTAGCGCCGGGCCATGCCCGGCGCCCCCGGTCAATGATCGATGCGATCGCCCAACGGCTTCACCGGTTGCTTCTGCAGCGACAGCAGCCCCAGCAGCATCGCCAGCGCCACATACGCGCCCGCGAACTGCCAGCTGATGATGCGCGCCAGGCCGTCAAGGTCCCACGGCAGGTAGATGCCGCCGCGCGGGTCCACCGAGTGGATCAGCCCGAACAGGGTCAGCAGCGCCGCCACCAGCAGGAAGCCACAGGCGCGGCGCAGGCGGCCGTCCACCATTGCCGCCACCGCCGAGATCCACAGCATCGAGGTGATGATGAAGCCATTGCCGAGGGTGAAGATCACCGCCAGTTCCGGCAGGCCGTGGCCGTCGAGCTTGGTCAGCAGCTGCGGCAGCTGGTCCGGTGCGATCCAGCCCGGTGCCTTGATCGCCAACAGGTAGGCCACCGACGGCAGGAAGCCGAACACCATCGCACCGGCGTGGTGGCGCGGCGTGGCCTGGAAGGCCTGGGTGGTGATGTCGATGGCCACGTACACGATGATCGGTGCCAGCACTGCCAGCGGCAGCCACTGCACCAGCCCGGAAATGATGCCGAGCATGCCGCCGATGCCGACGAACAGGCCGGTCAGCAGCGTGTAGCCGCTGCGTGCGCCCATGTGCTTGTAGGCCGGCTGGCCGATGTACGGCGTGGTCTGCGCAACGCCGCCGCAGACACCGGCCACCAGCGTCGCCACCGCTTCCACCAGCAGGATGTCGCGGGTGCGGTAGTCATCGCCGGCCGCACGTGCGCTCTCTGACACGTTGATGCCACCGACCACCATCAGCAGGCCGAACGGCAGCAGCAGCGGCAGGTAGGTCATCGCGGTGGGCAGGCCCTCAAGGAAGCCCAGCGTCGGCAGCGGCAGCACCACCTGCGGCGGCACCCATTCCGGCACATGGAAGCCCGGCGCGCCCAACCCGGCCACGCCGAGGCCGTAATACAGCACGGTGCCGAACACGAAGGCCAGCAGCACGCCCGGACCACGCACCGGCAGCCTGCCCTTGGCGATCAATACATACAGCAGGAGGCCCAGCGTGGTGAAGCCGACCAGCGGCGAGCGCAGCGTTTCCAGCAGCGGCAGCAGGCCCATCAGTACCAGCGCGATGCCGGCGATCGAGCCCAGCAGCGCCGCACGTGGCAGCGCGCGGGTGACCGCTTCGCCGAAGAACGACAGCACGAACTTGAGTACGCCCATGATGACCAGCGCGGCCATGCCCAGCTGCCAGGTGGCGATGCCCGCAGCGTGCGGGTCCATGCCCTGCTGCTTGAACGCGATGAAGGCCGGGCCGAGCACCAGCAACGCCATGCCGATGCTGGTCGGTGCATCCAGGCCCAGCGGCATGGCGGTGACATCGTCGCGGCCGGTACGTGCCGCCAGCCGGCGCGCCATCAGGGTGTACAGCAGGTTGCCGACCAGCACGCCGAAGGCGGTGCCGGGGAACATGCGGCCGAACACTACATCGGCCGGGAACTGGAAGATCCCGACCAGCGCCATGGCGATGAAGCCGAGAATGGAGAGGTTGTCGACGACCAGGCCGAAGAAACCGTTGAAGTCACCGGCGACGAACCAGCGACGCGGTGCGGCGGAAGCGGGAGCGGACATGGAAGGGGCGGTGGGGGTGGGGACCGCCGATGGTAGGCCCAGCGGGGCCCGGGCGCCAATTCCGCGGTGGGATGATGGGTTCCAGCCAACGGCGGGGCCCCTCGTGGCTGGGGGTGGGTCGCCAAAAGCAGCTTTATTGGAGTCGGCCGGTCGGGATGGGCTGCGCAGGACACGCCGTAAACCCGTCCTTGGGGGCTCGATGGCGCCCTCCATGGCGCCAACGGTCCTGCGCAGCCCATCCCGACCGGCCCCTGACAATTCCCTGCGCGTGCCAGCCACGGAAAGGAATCAAAAGATCAAAAGCAAAAGCGGGTCGCTTCGCTCTGAGCCGAGCATGGCTCGGCTCTACACGAACAATTCGATCATTTCCACGTTATCCACACATGGCGTGGATCTACCGACAGATCGCAGGAAACTGTCGAAGGCGGGGTGGGTCCGGTTGCGGGGGTGTCCGCGGCATGAATGCCGCGGCCAAGCCCCCAGGGACGGGTTTACGGCGTCCCCCGCAACCGAACCCACCCCGCCATCCCTCAGGAAACCAGCTTCTGCTCTGGCTCTGGCTCTGGCTCGTAGCGGGTGCAGGGCGCAGCCCTGCATAAAACCCCAACCCTCACTTCTTCAGGAAGTTGTCCACCAGCAGATGCTTCACGTCGTCGAAGCGGCCGTTCAATACCGCCTTGGCGGCATACAGCGCCGTGCCTGCCACCTGCTTGGCCTCGATCTGCGGCGGCATCACCAGCTCGGCGCGGCTGGTGTGTACGTCCAGCAACGCCGGACCGCGCTGCGCCAGGAAATCCTGTACAGCCTCTTCCAGATCCTCGCTGCGGGTCACGGTGCGGCCGTGGAAGCCGATCACTTCGGCAAGGCGGCCAAAATCCGGGTTCTTCAGGTCGGTGTAGTTGTCCAGCAGCCCTTCCACTTTCTGCTCCAGCTCGACGAAGTTCAGCGAACCGTTGTTGAACACCACCACCTTGATCGGCAGGTTTTCCTGCACTGCGGTCAGCAGATCGCCCAGCAGCATCGCCAAGCCTCCGTCACCGGACAGCGAGATCACCTGGCGGCCCGGGAACGCCTTCTGCAGGCCCAGTGCCTGCGGCATCGCGTTGGCCATCGTGCCGTGCAGCAGGCTGGTCAGCGTGCGGCGGCGGCCGTTGACACGGATATGCCGCAACACCCACACCATTGGCGAGCCGCCGTCTGCGGTGAACAGCGCATCGTCGGTCGCATACTTCGACAGCAATGCGGTCAGATGCTGCGGGTGGATCAGCTCGCCTTCGCCCGGCTGTTCTTCCTGTTCGCGCTTCTTCAGCGCCTTGTCTCGGCGCTCGATGCATTCGTCCAGGAACGTGCTGTCCTCACGCGGCGGCAGCATCGGCAGCAGCGCATCCAGCGTGGGCGCAATATCGCCGACCACGCCCAGGTGCACCGGGTGGCGGCGGCCGAGGTGGCTGCCATCGCGGTCGACCTGGATGATCGTGGCCTTGTCCGGGTAGAACTGGCCCCAGGCGAAGTCGGCGCCGAGCAGCAGCAGCGTGTCGCACTCCATCAGCGTGTGGAAGCCGGATTCGATGCCGAAGATGCCGGTCATGCCCATGTTGTACGGGTTGTCCGGCTCGACGAAATCCTTGGCGCGCGAGGTGTGCGCGATCGGGGCCTGCAGGCGCCGGGCCAGTTCCAGCAGCTGCGCGTGCGCACCCTGGCAGCCGGCGCCGGCATAGACGCCGATGCGCTTGCCCTGCCCCAGCAGCTCGGCGATACGCTGCAGTTCGGCGTCGGAAGGGCGCAGCACCGGCTGGGTGTAGTGCACCGAAAACGGCACATCGTGCTTCACCTCGGCCTGGCTGATGTCGGCCGGCAGGATCACCACCGCCACGCCGCGGCGGCTGATCGCGGCCTGGCAGGCCAGTGTGACCACGCGGCGTGCCTGTTCGGCGCTGTGCACCTGCTCGCAGAACACCGAACAACTGGCGTACACCGCCTTGAAGTCCACTTCCTGCGGGAATTCCATGCCCAGTTCGCTGGTCACCACCTGGCTGGCGATCAGCACCATCGGCGCGCGGTTGCGGTTGCTCTCGAACACACCGTTGATGAAATGCAGGCTGCCGGGCCCGCAGGAGCCGGCGCAGGCGGTCAGTTCGCCGCTCACCAGCGAATCGGCGCCGGCAGCAAACGCTGCCACTTCTTCATGCCGCACGTGCACCCAGGCGATCTCACTGCCATGCATCGCATCGGTCACATGGTTGAGCGTATCGCCCACGATGCCGTAGCAACGGCGGACACCGGCCTGCTGCAGGGCGTCCACCACGATTTCGGCCACGCGCTTGCTCATCGGATACATCCTCGAACGGGGGAACGTCCGAGGCTAGACCCGGTGAAGTGATGCCTCCGTGGGCAAGTTGCGCATCGCCTCGATGTGCAAACTGCGGGTAGACATCTCGTCAATCATTGACGTTGATCCAACCCTCCACCACGCCCTGCTTCGGGTTGCGGTAGCGCAGCTTCACCCAGCCGTCCTGTTCATCCAGCATTTCCACGCGATCGCCCTGCACCAGATAGCGCTTGGTGCTGGTCGCGCCGGGTCGGTCGAACAGGAACAGGCGTGTTGGCACCACGGTGGCCTGCTGGCCACGCAGCGGCCCCTCGGGCCGTGCGCCCAGGCCATCGGCGATGGCCGTCTCCAACACGCGGCCATCGGCATCGTAGGTGCGCCAGACCGCCAGCGGGCCCTGCTCGTCGGTCTGTTCCCACTGCAGCGCGGCGCTCACCGTATCGCCCAGCATCAGCACATTCTCGCTGCGGTAAAGGTAGAGCTTCGCGCCTGCGAACCGGTACTGGTCGGCGTACCACATCGGGCCGCTGCGGCAACTGCTGGTGAGGGTGCGGGTGGCAACGTCCACGCTCAGCCCCATCAGGTCACCGCAGCTGTCCTTGCCGTGGGTTTCGGTCTGCAGAACGCGATACGAAGCGCTGGCTGGATCGAACCGGTACACCGCTACCGCTTCGTTGACCATGCCCACCGATGCACGCGCAACCAGTTCCGGGTAGCCATCGAAATCGACGTCTTCGAGCGACCACCGCGAATTGCCGTCGGCATCCGCCGCGCCCGCCAGCACCTGGCGCTTGCCCGACGGCGACAGCTGCACGGCGATGCTGCCGTCCTGCTGGGGATCGGCGTGCGCCTGCACGTGAGCGGCCACCTGGAACCGCAGCGTTTCGCCGTCGCCGCCACTTGCCTGCGCCGACGGCGCCAGCAATCCCGCCAGCACCAGGCCCAGCGCGCATTCCCTGTGTTTCATCATCGCTCCCTGCGGCACCGCAGCGGCACCTTCAACTCAGAACGATACCTCGACCGGCTGCCGCGACCACAGCACCGATTGATGCTTGGTCTGCTGCTTCCACGCCAGGCGGATCGCTTCGATATCGGTGCGACGCTGCGGAGTGTCCTCATGCAGCACCACCAGCACCTTGGTGCGCAGGCGGTTGGGCGAAGCATCGCCGCGGAACAGCCACTGGCCATAGGCATCGAACACGGTCAGTCCATCCGGGAAGCGCGGGGTCACTTCCTTGTCCAGGAATGCGCGCCACTGCGCCTCGCTGATGGTGTCGGCCTGCGGACGGTTGCCCGCGCCCTGCTCCTCGCCCACGCCGAAGTACAGCTCGCTGCGCACCCAGCCGTGGCCGTCGGACGGGCGTGCGGCATCGCCCTTCAGTTCGGCGGTGGTGGCCGTGGCATAGGCGCTGGGCGCCTGCGAGGACAGGCTGGCACAGCCACTGGTGGCCAGCAGCACGGCAAAGACGAGGCCAAGGTGTTTCATCGGTACAGCTCCGGGGAAGGGGGACAGGGCGAGCCGGCAGCGTACAGCGCCACCGGCCCGGCGTGCTGATGCCAGCAGGGCATCAGCTCATGCCGGACCGGCAGGGGCTTGCATCTGCACCGGCCATCACGCGAAGATAATATATCGCTTCATCCGGATGGATGTAAGTGAGTCTATCTCCCCCTTCCCCGTCGTCGTTGTTGCTGGAGCCCCCATGTCCGCCCGCCTGCCCGCGTCGCCGCTCGGCCTCGCCATCGCCCTCGCGCTTTCCTCCGCCGCCGTCCCGGCCCTGGCCCAGGACGCCACCAACCTGGACACGGTGATCGTCACCGGCACCCGCGCCGCCGACCGCACCGTGCTTGAATCCACCTCGCCAGTGGACGTGCTCACCGCCGAGGACATCCGCAAGGCCGGCGTGGTCAACGGTGAGCTGGGCAGCGCACTGCAGGCGCTGCTGCCGTCGTTCAACTTCCCGCGCCAGTCCAACTCCGGCGGTGCCGACCATGTGCGCGCCGCGCAGCTGCGTGGCCTGTCGCCGGACCAGGTGCTGGTGCTGATCAATGGCAAGCGCCGCCATCACACCGCGCTGGTCAACACCGACAGCAAGATCGGCAAGGGCACCACCCCGGTCGACTTCAATTCGATCCCGGTCAGCGCGATCAAGCGCATCGAAGTGCTGCGCGATGGTGCTGGAGCGCTGTACGGCTCTGACGCGGTCGCCGGCGTCATCAACGTGATCCTCGACAACGGCGGCGACGGTGGCGAGATCGAAGCCAGCTACGGCGCCAACCACACTGACCTCAAGCCGATCGGGCGCACCCTCACCGACGGCCAGACCGGCAACATCAGCGCCAAGGTCGGCATCTCGCTGGGCGAGGATGGCGGCTTCCTGCGCGTCGGCCTGGAATACAAGCACCGCAACGGCACCAACCGCGCCGGCTTCGACCAGATTCCGCCGTGGGACCAGACTCCAGGCAACCTGGTGCTGCAGGGCAAGCGCAACTACGTGCTGGGCGATGGCAAGAGCAAGGACATCAACCTGTGGCTGAACACCGAGATCCCGGTCGGCCAGACCTCGACGTTCTACGCGTTCGGCACCTTCAACCAGCGTGACACCGAGGGCGCGAACTACTTCCGCTACCCCGACGGCGATGCCAACTGGAAGCAGGTCTATCCGAACGGTTACCGGCCGATCTCCGAAGGCGAGAACCGCGACGTGCAGGCCGTGGCCGGCGTGCGCGGCCAGTGGGGCGAGTGGAGCTACGACGGCAGCCTGGATTACGGCCAGAACGACTTCACCTACCGCCTGCGCGATTCGCTCAATGCCTCGCTGGGCCCGACCAGCCCGACCCGTTTCAAGACTGCCGATTACGAGTACGCGCAGACCGTGGGCAACCTCGACCTGAGCCGCGTGTTCACCCAGAGCGAGAGCATCAGCCACACCCTGGGCCTGGGTGTGGAAGCACGCCACGAGCGCTACCAGACCCGCCCCGGTGACCCCGCCAGCTATGCGGCCGGCCCGTTCACCGACCGCCCGACCGGCTCGCAGGCCGGCGGCGGCCTGACCCCGCAGGATGCGGCGCGTCTGTCGCGCGATGTGGCCAGTGCCTATGCCAGCCTGTCCAGCCAGTTCGGCGAGAAGTTCTCCACCGATCTGGCCGCGCGCTACGAGCACAACGATGATTTCGGCGGTGAACTGACCGGCAAGCTCGGCCTGCGCTACGAATTCACCCCGGCGTTCGCGTTGCGTGGCGCCATCTCCAACAACTTCCGTGCGCCGTCGCTGGCACAGATCGGCTACGAGTCCACCTCCACCGGCTACAACGCTGGCGGTCAGCTGGTGCAGGGACGCCTGTTGTCGGTCAACAATCCGATCGCGCGCGGCCTGGGTGCGCAGAACCTGAAGCCGGAAAAATCGCTCAACACCTCGCTGGGCTTCACCAGCCGCATCGGCGAGCACTTCGACCTGTCGCTGGACTTCTTCCAGATCGACATCGACGATCGCATTGCGCTGTCCGAGAACATCACCGGTGATGCGCTGACCGACTACGTGGCGGCCAACTACGGCGTCAGTGGCCTGCAGAGCGCAAGTTTCTTCGTCAACGCCGCCGACACCCGCACCCGTGGCGCCGAGCTGGTGAGCAACTGGCGCCAGTCGCTGGGCGATGGCCAGCTGCTGCTGACCGGCACCTATGCGTACACGAAGACCACGCTGAAGAACGTGCTCGCCACGTCGGCCCAGCTGCGTGCACTGAATCCGGACTACGTGCTGTTCGGCATCGAGGAGACCAACACGCTGACCGATGCCACGCCGCGTACGCGCGGTAGTTTCTCGGCAGCCTGGAGCAACGACCACTGGTCGCTGAGCACCCGCGTGAACCGCTATGGCAGCGCCACCCGCGTGTTCAACTTCGGTGACGGCTACATCCCGCGCCAGACCTACCAGGCCGAATGGCAGCTGGATGCGGAGGTCGAGTACCGCATCACTCCGCGCTGGAGCGTGGCCATCGGTGGCCAGAACCTGACCGACAACTACCCGGATCGATCCAACAGCGACATTCACTACTTCGGCAACCTGCCGTATGACGTGCTGTCGCCGATCGGCAGCAACGGCGCGTACTACTACGGCCGCGTCCGCTATACGTTCTGATTCGCAGAATCGACCCGGTGGAGCCGACGGGGTAGAGCCGACGGGGTAGAGTCGACTGTTAGTCGACTGCTCTTCACGCAGATCGCAAAAGTCCCGCGCTGCGCGCGATAGTCGACTAACAGTCGACTCTACCCCGTCGTGGTTTCCCCATCGTCTTCCGTCCCGACCAGCGGTCGGCACCCACCACGAACTGTCGCCCTGCCTCGACCTGCCCTACACGCCCACGCTGGCAAGGTGGGGGCATGGCTGAACCGCTCCCCCTGCGTCCGCCACCGCCATTGCTGGATGACGCCTGTGCGTTGTTCCTCGATGTCGATGGCACCCTGATCGAATTCGCTGCGCGCCCGGATGCCGTGCAGCTGCTGCCGGATGTGCGTGAAGCCATCGGCCGCATCAGCGACCGCCTGGAAGGTGCCGTGGCACTGGTCAGTGGTCGCCCGCTTGAGCAGCTGGACACGCTGTTCGCCCCACTGCAACTGCCTGCCGCCGGCCTTCACGGCCACGAACTGCGTGGCCAGGATGGTCGCGTACTGCGCGACGAGCACGATGACGACACCGCCGAATGGCTGCATGCGCTGCACCAGCAGGCCATGCGCTTCGCCCACGGCCATCCGGGCGTGCTGGTGGAGGACAAGGGCGTCGGCCTGGCCCTGCATTGGCGCGGCGCGCCGCACGCCGCCAGCGATGTCCGCGCGTTCGCCGACCGCCACGTGCGCGGGCGTACCAGCTATCGCCTGCAACCCGGCGACCATGTCGTCGAGTTCGTGCCCGTAGGCACCGACAAGGGCCGTGCAGTGCGGAGGATGATGCAGTACCTGCCGTTCCGCGGTCGCCTGCCCGTGTTCATGGGCGATGACCTCACCGATGAATTCGGCTTCGATGCCGCCAACGGCCAGCATGGCTGGAGCGTGCTGGTGGGCGAGCGTGAACCCAGCGCGGCGGTGTTCGCACTGCCCGACATACGCAGCGTGCACGCCTGGCTGCGTGAGAATGCCTATTGACCCGGCCCCCCCCACGGCCGCAACCGAGATGTACCGCGTGATGACCCAACCCGATCTTGATCTGGGCGTGGTCGGCAACGGCAGCTTCGGCGCCCTGGTCGACAAACATGCCCGCGTTGTCTGGAGCTGCCTGCCCACCTTCGACGGCGACCCCACCTTCTGCGCCCTGCTCGGCCCCAACCAGCAGACCGGCGGCGACTTCGCCATCGAGCTGGAGGACTTTGCCGACAGCGAGCAGGAATACCTCACCAACACCGCGATCCTGCGCACCGTGCTGCGTGACACGCATGGCGGCGCACTGGAAATCCTCGATTTCGCACCGCGCTGGCGCCAGAACGACCGCTTCTACCGCCCGGTCAGCCTGATCCGCCAGGTCCGCCCACTGGCCGGCAGCCCACGCATCACCGTGCGTGCGCGCCCGCTGGCCGACTGGGGCGCGCGCGTGCCCGAGTCCACCTGGGGCAGCAACCACGTGCGCTGGATCCTGCCCGAGCACGTGCTGCGGCTGACCACCGACGTACCGGTGCGCTTCGTGCGTGATGGCCTGCCGTTCGTGCTCAACCATCCGATCCACCTGATCCTCGGCGTGGACGAATCGCTCAACCGCTCCATCAGCGGCTATGTGCAGGAAGCCTTCCAGCGCACCCGCGATTACTGGCGTGAGTGGGTGCGCTACCTGTCCATTCCGCTGGAATGGCAGGACGCGGTCATCCGCAGTGCAATCACGTTGAAGCTGTGCCAGTACGAGGACAGCGGCGCGATCATCGCGGCGATGACCACCTCCATTCCGGAAGCGCCCGGTAGCGTGCGCAACTGGGACTACCGCTACTGCTGGCTGCGCGATGCCGCCTTCGTCGTGCGTGCGCTGAACCGTCTTGGCGCCACGCGCACGATGGAACAGTTCCTCGGCTACATCTTCAACCTGGCCACCACCGATGGCACGCTGCAGCCGCTGTATGGCATCGGCTTCGAGGCCAAGCTGGACGAGAACGAAGTCCCCAGCCTGTCCGGCTATCGCGGGATGGGCCCGGTGCGTCGCGGCAACCTGGCCTGGGTGCAGCGCCAGCACGATGTCTACGGCAGCGTGGTGCTGGCCTCCACGCAGCTGTTCTTCGACCGTCGCCTACAGGATCCGGGTGATGCGCACACCTTTGCCCGCCTGGAACCATTGGGCGAACAGGCATTCGCCCTGCACGACGTGCCCGATGCCGGTCTGTGGGAGTTCCGCGGCCGTACCGAGGTGCACACCTACACCAGCGCGATGTGCTGGGCGGCCTGCGACCGCCTGTGCAAGATCGCCGTACGCCTGAAGCGCGACGACCGGGCGCACTATTGGCGCGAGCGCGCCGACACCATCCACGCACGCATCATGGCCGAGTCCTGGAGCGAGGAGCTCGGCCACTTCACCGACACCTTCGGCGGCCACCGCCTGGATGCCTCGTTGCTGCTGCTGGCCGACATCGGCTTCATCGATGCGCTGGACGCCCGCTTCATTGCCACCGTCGAGGCCATCGGCCGCGACCTCAAGCATGGCAATTCGCTGTACCGCTACGTTGCACCGGATGACTTCGGCGAGCCGGAAACCAGCTTTACCATCTGCACCTTCTGGTACATCGATGCGCTGGCGGCGATCGGGCGTATGGATGAAGCACGCGGGATGTTCGAGCTGCTCCTGAAACAGCGCAACCACCTGGGCCTGCTGTCGGAGGATCTGGCCTTCGACAGCGGCGAGGCCTGGGGCAACTTCCCGCAGACCTATTCGCACGTCGGCCTGATCACCGCCGCGATGCGCCTGTCGCGGTCCTGGCAGGAGGCATCGTGAGTCGTCTTGTAGTGGTTTCAAACCGGGTGGCGGTGCCCGGCGAGAATCGCGCCGGTGGCCTGGCCGTCGGCCTGCTCGCCGCGCTGAAGGAACGCGGCGGCATGTGGTTCGGCTGGAGCGGCAAGAGCGTGCGCGATGGCAGCGGCACGCTGCACACGCAGAAGGACGGCGACATCGAATTCGTCACGCTGGACCTGAGCAAGCGCGAGGTGGATGGCTATTACAACGGCTTCGCCAACCGCACATTGTGGCCGCTGCTGCACTTCCGCCTGGACCTGGTCGACTACGACCGTGGTACCCGCGAGACCTACCACAAGGTCAATGCGCTGTTCGCCGACAAGCTCGCGCCGCTGCTGCGCGAAGACGATATCGTCTGGATCCACGACTACCACCTGATCCCGCTCGGCGCACTGCTGCGTGAGCGCGGCATCGGCTGCCGCATCGGCTTCTTCCTGCACATCCCGATGCCCTCGGCCGACCTGCTGCAGGCCATGCCCGACCACCTGCGCCTGTTCTCCGCGCTGTATGCCTATGACCTGGTCGGTTTCCAGACCCAGCGCGACGCCGATCGCTTCCAGACCTACCTGCGCCTGTTCGGTGGCGGCCGCGTACTCGACAATGGCGAACTGGAAGCGCCAGGTGGACGCCGCTTCCGCGCGGCCGCGTTCCCGATCGGTATCGACACCGAGCTGATCGCGCGGCAGGCCAGTACTGCCGCGACCAAGGCCGCAGTGAAGAATCTGCGCGCCAGCCTGCGCGACCGCCAACTGGCCATCGGCGTGGATCGCCTGGACTATTCCAAGGGCCTGCCCGAGCGCTTCCTTGGCTTCGAGCGCTATCTGGAGCGCCATCCCGACCAGCGGGGTTCGCTGACGTACCTGCAGATCGCTCCGGTCTCGCGCGGTGATGTCACCGAGTACCGTCAACTGCGCAGCCAGCTGGAACAGATCGCCGGCCACATCAACGGTGGCCACGCCGAACCGGACTGGACACCGCTGCGCTACGTCAACCAGAACTTCACCCACGCCACGCTTACCGGCTTCTACCGGGCGGCGGCAGTGGGACTGGTGACCCCGCTGCGTGATGGCATGAACCTGGTGGCCAAGGAGTACGTGGCCTCGCAGGACCCGGACGATCCCGGCGTACTGGTGTTGTCGCTGCTGGCCGGGGCCGCCGACGAACTGAAGCAGGCGCTGCTGGTGAACCCGCATGATCTGGACGGCGTGGCCGACGCCATCGCCACGGCCGCGACGATGTCGCTGCGCAGGCGCAAGGAACGCTGGCACGCGATGATGGAGCACCTGCGTACCTACGACATCAACCATTGGCGGCGCAGCTATCTGGACGTTTTGGAAGGCTGAGCGACCACCTTCGCTGCGGGCCGGTTCGACACGTCATCGGCGTGCCAGCACGGCCCGCAAATTGTCGCTTTCAGCACTAAAGTAGATGCGAATGAAACCATATCATCGCACCCGCAATGCGACGTTCCGGCAGCCCCGTGCAACACCGAACCTTGTGTGAAGCCCACTTCGCACAGGGATTTTCCCGGTTCCATCACGCCTGCCGCTCATGCGTCCGCAAAAACGAAAGCTGCAGCGCGCATCGGTTTTCATTCCGCATTGACACCCGCTCCCCAAAGTGACGCCCCCGGAACGACCGCACGCCATCGCCACCGCGTTTGCGAGGCGTCGCGCACATCACACCTGGGGAGTCACCGCATGTCCGCTTACGACCGTTTCATCGAAGATGCAGCAACACGCCTTGAACTGGGCCATCGCACCCGTTGGGTGATCGAGGTGATCACCGCCTGGGTGGCCTCGCATCCCCACGGTCTGGACGGCGTGCAGCAGCGCTTCGAACAGGCCGGCCTGGCCGCCCGCTTCCACTCCTGGCGGCACCCGGCCAGCCTGCGCCTGCCCATCGTTGCCAGCGAAATGGAGCGCGCCCTCGGGGCGCACACGCTGGCCATGATCGCCCACCGCAGCGGCATGTCACCCGGGCCGTTCCGTGTGGTGATCTGCAACCTGCTGCCCGGCGTCGTCACCCTGATGTCCGCCACGCACAGCGCCGATGAAGTGGCCGCTGCCGCCGTTCCAGCACGCAGGAACGCCGCGCCCAGGCGCATGCGCAGTCTGGTGCCCTCGCGTGCGATGTACGGCATGGCCCTGCGCGGCCTGCTCTGGACCGTGGCTGTGGTTGCGGTGCTGGGCCTCACCACATGGTTGTTGCTGAAAGCGCGCACACCGCTGTGGACGGTGCAGGACACGCCCGCCCTGCATGAAGCACACCTGTCCCTCCTTCAGCACGGCACGCAGGTACAGGTGCACGGGCGCCTGCCCAGCGAGAGCGACCGCCGCCGCGTCTGGAACGCGCTTTCCGCAGTGCATGGCGCGCGCAACCTCGGCGGTGGCATTGCACTGGACCCGCACACGCAGGCACCGCGCTGGCTGGACCGCCTGATCGTGGATCTTCCCCATCTGCGGGGCGACGGCCTGCACCTTGTGTTTGAAGGAACCCGGTTGCGGATCGATACCCGTTCCATGCAGGAGCCCGAGCGGCTGGCCATCTCGTGGCGTTTGCGCCAGGACTTCCCGGCGCTGGAGATGAGCGGCCTGTGGGGCCCGGGCCTCGCCGCACTGGCGCAACTGCCGGCAGACGCCGACCCCACACAACGGGTGGCCGCGTTGAACCAGACCACGCTGAAATTCCGCGCAGGCTCCTCCGAACTGACCGGTGACTCGCGGCAAACGCTGGAAGCCGTCGCCAACGCACTGCGTGACACGCCAGTAGGCACGCGCGTGGAAATCGGTGCGCACACCGACAGCCGCGGCCAGGCCGAAGCCAATCTGCATCTCAGCCAGCAACGTGCCGAAGCGGTGTCGCAGGGGCTGCAGGAGCTGGGAGTGGAGCCTGACACGCTGGTCGCCGTGGGCTACGGCCAGGAACATCCCGTGGCCGACAACCGCAGCGACAGCGGCCGCGCGCAGAACCGCCGTATCGATTACCGGCTGCTCGACTGAGCCTGCCGACGCTGCAGGCTTGAAACACCTGCTCCTGTAGAGCCGAGCCATGCTCGGCTGCCTTTTTCGTAGTCTCGACGGGAACAGCCGAGCATGGCTCGGCTCTACAGACGTCCGGTGATCAATCCAGGAACCGCGCGAGGTGTTCCGGCGCCGGCAGATGGCACGCATCGTGGCGTCCGAACCAGCGATAGCGGTTACGCGCCAGCAGGCGATACGCCGCGTCCCGCCAGCTGCGCGGCAGCAGGCGCAGCACGCCGCTAAAACGCCAGGCACCGCCGAGTCCCGCCAGTACGCGCAGGATCGCATCGGTATCGGTCCACGCGCCCTGTGCGTCCAGCAACAGGAACGACGCCGGGTCCTGCGGATCCAGCCCGTGCGCACGCAACAGCGCGCTGCCCTGCGTGCCCTGCATCGCGGCGAAGCGGTAACGCCCCGCGCGATCGAAGCGCAGCAGGAAGCGCACCCATTGGTTGCACAGCGCGCAGACACCATCGAACACGATCACCGCGCGGCCGGTCTCGGTGGCAACCTCACTGCGGTTCGAGCCAGCCTTCATAGCGGATCAGGGCTCCGGCCCAGGGCAATGTCACATCGACCAGGAAAGTGTAGCGCTGGCCGTGCCACGCTTCACGGCAGCGCACGCCACCGAACCAGCGTGTTGGCAGCGGCAGCAGGCCCAACGCCCAGACCCGCCGCACCGTCCAGTCGATGCCGCCATCGCGGGCCTGCAGGTCGAACGCGAAACGCACTGCACCCAGCTGCTCGTGCAGATGCCCTTCGTGCTCCCACAACCGCGACACCATCGGCCAGCGTCCGAAGCGTCGCGCCCATTGCTCGCCCTGCCCGTGGGCGCTGAACGCTACCTCGGTCGGCAGCGCATCGCCGTTGTTCGGCAAACGTGCCACTGCGGCCAGCAATGGCACCAGCCAGTGCCGTCCCCGCACGATCCGCGCCTGCCCTGCATAACGGCAGGGCAACGGCGCGGCATGCAGCGCCTGCACCGGGGCGGCCAGGGTGGCGAAGGCCGGCCCCAGCACCCGTGCGAACAGGGGCGTACTCAGGGTGCGATCCAGGCCAGCGTCGCCATGCGTCCGGTACGACGATCGCGCCGGTGCGAGTACAGGTCCGGATCGGCCATGGTCGACACCGTGCCGCCGTATACCTGCGCCGGGTCCATGCCCGCGGCCTGCAGGCGCTGCCGCGCCAGCGCGAACAGGTCCACCTTCCAGTGGCCTGCGCGGGTGGCCACGAACGCCGCCTCGGCGGCCGGATCATGGCCGACGAAAGCGTGGTAGACCTCTTCACCGATCTCGTAATCGGCCGGCCCGGCGGCCGGTCCCAGCCAGGCGCGCAACTGCGCCGGCGGCGTCTGCATGGCCGCCACGGTGGCCTCCAGCATGCCGTCGGCCAGGCCACGCCAGCCGGCATGCGCCGCGCCCACCTCACTGCCATCAGCGGCGGCGAACACCACCGGCAGGCAGTCGGCGGTCAGGATCGCCAGCACCACGCCGGGCACCGAGGTTACTGCGGCATCGGCCACCGGCTCGCTGGCGCCGGGCACTGGTGGCGTGCTGAAGCGCAACACGGTGCTGCTGTGCACCTGGCGCAGCCAGTGCGGCGCGGAGGGCAACGCCAGCCCCTGCTGCAGCAGCTGGCGGTTGTGCTCGACGTTGGCCGGGGTATCACCATCGGCCGCGTGCCGGTTGCCCAGGTTGAACTGCGCGAACGGCGCCGGCGAGATGCCCGCGCCATGCCGGCGCGTCGTCAGCGCATGGACGCCCGCAGGCGCCGGCCAATCGGCCCACAGCAACGGCAGCGCGGCGTCCATTACCAGCGGTCCCGCTCGCGCGCGGCGAAGGCTTCGCTGTCTTCGCGCAGCACCTTCATCAGGTGCAGCATGTCCTCCGGCACCGGCGCGGTGTTGCGCACCGGCTCACCGGTGATCGGGTGCGTGAACTCCAGGGTCTCGGCATGCAGGGCCTGGCGCTTGAAGCCACGCAGCGCGGCCACCAGCTCATCGCTGGCGCCCTTGGGCAGCTTCAGCGCACCGCCGTACAGCGGATCACCGATGATCGGATGGCGAACGTGCGCCATGTGCACGCGGATCTGGTGGGTACGCCCGGTTTCCAGGCGGCACTCCAGCGCGGTGTGGGCACGGAAGCGCTCACGCAGCCGGTAATGGGTGATCGCCTCCTTGCCGTCCTCGCGCACCGCCATCTTCAGGCGGTCGCGCGGGTGGCGGTCGATCGGGGCATCGGCGGTACCGCCGGCCACCAGCGCGCCCATCACGATGGCCAGGTACTGGCGGTGCACGTCGCGTGCGGCCAGCTGCTCGACCAGCGCGGTCTGCGCTTCCAGGGTCTTGGCCACCACCATCACGCCACTGGTGTCCTTGTCCAGGCGGTGCACGATGCCCGCGCGCGGCAGCACCGCCACCGACGGGTCGCGGAACAGCAGGGCGTTGACCAGGGTGCCGCTGTGGTTGCCGGCCCCCGGATGCACCACCAGGCCGACCGGCTTGTTGATCACCAGCAGGTGCTCGTCCTCGAACAGCACGTCCAGCGGGATGTCCTCCGGCTGGGCGTCGGTCTGGGTTTCCAGCACCACGTTGAGGGTCACCACCTCGCCGCCGCGCAGCGGATCGCGCGGGCGCACCTGGGCGCCGTCCAGCAGGACCTCACCGGCCTTGATCCACTCGGTCAGGCGCGACCGCGAGTATTCGGGGAACAGTTCGGCCACCACGGCGTCGAAACGGCGGCCGGCAGCGGTGTCGGGGACGATGGCCTGGCGGGCCGATTCAGAGGGTTGTTCAGACATGGCAGGGGCATTCTTTGAAATTTTGGGGTCCCGGCGGCCGGTTTCAGTCGCTGGACAGGACACTAGGCTATCATCGACCCTTCGTATTCCAGCCGCGTCCCGCCTCGACCTCATGATCCGACGCTCCTCCATGCTCTCCGCGCCCGTCCGCCTCACCGCCCTGCTGCTGGTGCTGGTCATCGCCGCCACCGGCTGCCACCGTGGCGCCAAGAAGGGCGATCGCCCCGATGAAGGGACGCCGGTCGAACAGTTGTACGAGAAGAGCCACAAGCTGATGCAGGGTGGCAACTGGAGCGGGGCTGAAACCAGCTTCCGCCGCCTCGTGGCCCAGTATCCGTACGGCCCGTATACCGAACAGGCGATGATCGAAACCGCCTACGCGCAGTACAAGGCCGGCAAGCACGACGATGCGGTGTCCAGCATCGACCGCTTCATCCGTACCTACCCGACCCACCGCAACATCGCGTACCTGTACTACCTGCGCGGCCTGGCCAACTCCAACCGCAGTACGGTTTTCCTGCGCCGCGTATGGTCGCTGGACGCCAGCCGCCGCGACCTGTCCACGCCGCACCAGGCGTATTCGGACTTCAACATCGTGGTCGACCGCTACCCGAACAGCCGCTACGCCGCCGATGCGCGCCAGCGCATGCTGGAGCTGCGTGACGTGTTCGCCCAGCACGAGCTGGACAACGCCCTGTACTACATGCGCCGCGGCGCCTGGGTCTCGGCCGCCGGCCGCGCCAACTACCTGCTGGAAACCTATCCGCAGAGCGCGTTCCAGTACGACGCCGTCGCCGTCCTGGCCGATTCCTACACCCACCTGGGCAACAAGACCCTGGCCGACGACGCCCGCCGCGTCCTGCAGCTGAACCAGCCGGACCACCCGTGGCTGGAAGGCAAGTGGCCGAAGTACCCGTGGATGATCCGCAAGCTGAACCCGTTCGCCGGCGAGAAGTCCGCCAGCACCGGCCAGCGCAACGCGCGACTGGAAAAGAAATAAGAAAGCAGAGGGCCCCGCAAGGGGCCCTTTCTTTATCCGGTAGATCCACGCCATGCGTGGATGGCGGGCGCCCCGCTGGACTTGGGGTATTAGGAATTCTACGAATCGGCCGCCGTTGCGATGCCGTTCCCAAACCGGACCCGCACGGCCCTCCACACTCCAGCGCACGGCCATTCCCGCCTGCCTGGAGTCCGAATGAAGACCTCAACCGTTTCCCGCACCCGGCCCCTGCTGGCCACCCTCGCCGCCACCCTGCTGGCCCTGCCCGCTGCAGTCCAGGCCTCAGAGCCGGGCGAGCTGCTCAGCGCAGCGCCCTATCGTGCCGCCTGGGTGCCCTCGAAGGCATCCCAGGCGTACCTGCTCAGCTACCGCACGCCCGATCATCACAACCGGCTGGCGCAGGGCACCGGTCTGCTCTATCTGCCGGCAGGCACGGCGCCAGCGGGCGGCTGGCCGGTCGTTGCCTGGGCGCATGGCACCCAGGGCATTGCCGATCACTGCGCCCCTTCCCGTTCCGGCCCCACCCACGCCGAACGCGATGGGCGCTTCCTGGACGCCTTCCTCGCCCAGGGCTACGCCGTCGTCGCGGCCGACTATCAGGGCCTCGGCAGCCCCGGCGATCACGCCTACCTGCATGTACGCACCGCCGCGCGCAACAGCATCGACATGGTCAAGGCCAGCCATCGGTTCCTGGGCAGCCGCCTGTCACCGCGCTGGGTCTCGGTGGGCTACTCGCAGGGCGGTGCCGCGGCGCTCAGCGCCGGCCACCAGGCTGCCGCCTATTCCGGCCCCGGCCTGCAGTACAAGGGCAGCTTCACCGCAGGCACGCCCACGGCCGTGGAGATGACCGCACTGGTGATGCGCCCCGACAGCCGCAGCGCCAATCCCGGCGCACTCAATGCCTACCATGCCTATCTGCTTGATGGCCTGCTGCAGGTGGCGCCGCAGATCGACCGCGTGCTGAGCCCGCAGGGGCGGGCACGCATTGCCCTGGCCCGACAGCACTGCCTGACCGATCTGGCGGCACAGCTGGAGGGCGCCAGCACCGGCGAGATGTTCAGCGCGCCGTTGACCTCGGTGCCGGGCATCTGGACGCTGCTGCACGACTATCTGGGCGTGCCACGGCACGGGTTCGCCCAGCCGCTGATGCTGGCCCACGGCACGCGCGATCAGGACGTGCCCTATCTGACCACCCTGCTGTATGCCGCCGGCTTGGCCCTGCGCGGCGAACCCGTGGCCTTCCGCCAGTATCCGGTCGACCACCGCGCCACGCTGGATGCGGCCACCGCTGACGGGGTGGCCTTCGTAAAAGCACGCCTGGCAGATGCCCGCTTCGACGAAGCCGCCGAAGCCACCGGCCTGGAAAAACTGCTGGACGCCGCACGGTAGATCCACGACATGCGTGGATGATCTTCGACGATCGTGCGGACCAAGGTCCGCACCCACCGGAGAGGGGCCAACGGGTTGCCGGCCAGCGGCCGGCATTCCCCCCCACCGCTACCTCAGCCCTTGTAGCCGTTGCTGATCGGGTAACGACGCTCGCGGCCGAACGCGCGACGCGAGACCTTGGGCCCTGGCGCGGCCTGGTGCCGCTTCCATTCGCTGATGCGCACCAGGCGCAGCACGCGGTCGACCACGGCGGCGTCGTAACCGGCGGCAACGATCTCCGTGCGCGACTGCTCCTGGTCGATGTAGCGGTACAGGATCCCGTCCAGCACGTCGTAGGCCGGCAGCGAGTCCTGGTCCAGCTGGTTCTCGCGCAGTTCGGCCGACGGCGGGCGGCTGATCACCGCCGGCGGGATCACCGGTGCACCGCCCACGGTATTGCGCCACTTCGACAGGCCGAACACTTCGGTCTTGTACAGGTCCTTCAACGGCGCATAGCCACCGCACATGTCGCCGTAGATGGTGGCGTAGCCCACCGCGTATTCGCTCTTGTTGCCGGTGGTCAGCAGCAGGCCGCCGAACTTGTTGGCCAGCGCCATCAGGATCACGCCACGGCTGCGCGACTGCAGGTTCTCTTCGGTCACGTCCGGCGTGGTGCCCTCGAACATCGGCGCCAGCGATTCCATCAGGCCCTTGAACGCCGGCTCGATCGAGACCGCTTCCAGCTTCACGCCCAGTGCCTGGCACTGTTCGGCCGCCAGGTCATTGGACAGGCCGGCGGTGTAGCGCGACGGCAGGCGCACCGCGGTGACGTTCTCCGCCCCCATCGCGTCCACCGCCATGGCCAGTACCAGTGCCGAATCGATGCCACCGGACAGGCCCAGCCACACCTTCCTGAAGCCGTTCTTGCGGCAGTAGTCCTGGATGCCGCGGGTGACGGCACGCCACGCCAGTGCATCCATGCTTTCGTCGCCATCGTCCATCCACACGTGCGGCATGAAGCGGCGCGTTTCGCCGTCGTACTCCACCACCAGCCACTGGTCGACGAAGGCGGCGGCGGCGGGGTGCACCGTGCCGTCGCCATCGGCCACCACCGAGGCGCCATCGAACACCAGCGCGTCCTGGCCGCCCACCACGTTGAGGTAGGCGATCGCCGCCCCGCTCTCGCGGGTGCGTGCGGCCAGCACCGCGTCGCGCTGGGCGTGCTTGCCGCGCTCGTAAGGCGAGGCGTTGGGCACCACCACCAGCTGCGCACCGGCGCGCACGGTGTCGGCCAACGGCTCGGCGAACCACAGGTCCTCGCAGATCAGCAGACCCACCGGAATGCCGTTGACCTCGAACACGCAGCTGCCGCCGTCCGGATCGACATCGAAGTAGCGGCGTTCGTCGAACACGGCGTAATTGGGCAACTCACGCTTGCGGTAGGTCTGCTCGACCAGGCCATCGCGCAGCACGCTGGCGGCGTTGTAGACCACCGCGCCAGCCGCCTGCGGCCAGCCGACCACAGCGGTGATGCCACGGCAGGCCGCAGCGATGCGCGTCATTGCCTGCTCGCACTCGTACAGGAAGCCCGGGCGCAGCAGCAGGTCTTCCGGCGGATAGCCGCTCACCGCCAGCTCGGGGAACATCACCAGCTCGGCGCCGTACTCGTCGCGCGCCTGGCCGATCATCTCGATGATGCGCTCGGTGTTGCCGGCGACATCGCCGACCGGGAAGTCGAACTGCGCCATCGCGATGCGGATCGAAGCCATGGGAATCCAGCCTGTGGTTGCAATGCCGCCATTGTAACGCCGCGCCATGCGCGCGCCGGGCGCGCTCACTGCGTGGACAGCCCTGGCTCAGTAGATCCACGCCGTGCGTGGATGGGCCGACCAGGCGGCCGCCAGACGCAGAAAAGCCGCCCGAGGGCGGCTTTTCTATTGAAGCAGGTAGAGCAGTCGACTAACAGTCGACTCTACCGATCGTGCCGGCCGCAGGCCGGCAACAATCTTATTTCACCAGCTTGGCGATGGCAGCGCCCAGGTCGCCCGGCGAGCGGACGGTGACAACACCGGCAGCTTCCATGGCAGCGAACTTGCCTTCGGCAGTGCCCTTGCCGCCCGAGGCGATCGCACCGGCGTGGCCCATGCGCTTGCCGGCCGGCGCCGACGCACCGGCGATGAAACCGACGACCGGCTTCTTCACGTGGTTCTTGATGTACTCGGCGCCGGCTTCCTCGGCGTCGCCGCCGATTTCGCCCACCATGATGATGCCTTCGGTCTGCGGGTCTTCGTTGAACAGCTTCAGGCAGTCGACGAAGTTCAGGCCGTTGATCGGGTCACCACCGATGCCGATGCAGGTGGACTGGCCCAGGCCGACTTCGGTGGTCTGCTTGACCGCTTCATAGGTCAGGGTGCCCGAACGCGACACGATGCCGATCTTGCCCGGCTGGTGGATGTGGCCCGGCATGATGCCGATCTTGCACTCACCCGGAGTGATGACGCCCGGGCAGTTCGGCCCGATCAGCACGGTGTCCGGATGCGAACGGGTCAGCACGTTCTTGACGCGCAGCATGTCCAGCACCGGGATGCCTTCGGTGATGCAGACGATGACCTTGATGCCGGCAGCAGCGGCTTCCAGGATCGCGTCAGCCGCGTACGGCGGCGGCACGTAGATGACCGAGGCATTGGCGCCGGTGCTCTGCACGGCGTCGGCAACGGTGTTGAAGACCGGCAGGTCGATGTGGGTGGTGCCACCCTTGCCCGGGGTCACGCCGCCGACAACCTGGGTGCCGTACTCGATCATCTGAGTGGCGTGGAAGGTGCCCTGCTGGCCGGTGAAGCCCTGCACGATCACCTTGGTGTTCTTGTTGATCAAAACAGACATTGGAATTCCTTGGTGTCGGTATCAGGCGGCGTTCTTGACAGCTTCAACGATCTTCTTGGCGCCATCGTTGATGTTGTCAGCCGGGATGATGGCCATGCCGCTGTCACGCAGCAGCTGCTTGCCTTCTTCCACGTTGGTGCCTTCCAGGCGCACCACGACCGGAACCTTGACGCCCACTTCCTTCACGGCGGCGATGATGCCTTCGGCAATCATGTCGCAGCGGACGATGCCGCCGAAGATGTTGACGAAGATGCCTTCGACCTTGTCCGAGGACAGGATCAGCTTGAAGGCTTCGATGACGCGCTGCTTGTTGGCACCGCCGCCCACGTCCAGGAAGTTCGCCGGCTCGCCGCCGTTGAGCTTGATGACGTCCATGGTGGCCATGGCCAGGCCGGCGCCGTTCACCATGCAGCCGATGTTGCCGTCCATGGTGACGTAGTTGATGTCCAGCTCCGAAGCGATCACTTCGGTCGGATCTTCCTGGGTCTTGTCGCGCATGGCGACCAGGGCCTTCTGGCGGAACGCGGCGTTGTCGTCGCTGTCGAACTTGCCGTCCAGCGCGTACAGGTTGCCGTCGTCCAGGATGGCCAGCGGGTTGATTTCAACCAGGGCCAGGTCCTTTTCGTTGAACAGGCGGTACAGGTTCACCATGATGCTGGCGAACTGGCCGGCCTGCTTGGCGGTCAGGCCCAGCTTGAAGCCGAAATCACGGCCGTGGTAACCCTGCACGCCTTCGACGAAGTCGACGTTCAGCGAGTGGATCAGCTCCGGGGTTTCAGCAGCGACCTGCTCGATCTCCACGCCGCCTTCCGAAGAGGCGATGTAGGTGATGGTCTTGGTGCCACGGTCGACCAGCACCGACAGGTACAGTTCCTTGACGATCTCGCCGGCGGTGGTCACCAGCACCAGGTTGACCGGCAGTTCGACGCCTGCGGTCTGGTAGGTGGCCATCTTGGTGCCGAGCATCTTGGCCGCAGCGGCCTTCACGTCGTCGGTGGTCTTGCAGAACTTGACGCCGCCAGCCTTGCCGCGGCCGCCAGCGTGGATCTGCGCCTTGACCATCCAGGGGCCCTGGCCCAGGGAGTTGGCAGCGGCAACCGCTTCGTCCGGGGTCGCAGCGACCTTGCCGGCCGGGACCGGGATGCCGTACTCGGCAAGCAGTTGTTTTGACTGGTATTCGTGGAAATTCATGCGTCACCGTGGGAATAGGAACGACCGCACGCAATTCCTCAGGGCCCCGGCGGGGCGCCGGCATGGACCGCGGCGGGCCCACTATTGTGGCCGAGCCGGCGCCGGGGCGCAAAGAAGTCTGTACAAAACGCCGGACGCGGGCAGATTTCCACCATCATTCAGGCAGTTGCACCCGGGCCGGGGCTGGCCACCGGTGTCCGCACCGGGCCAAATGCGCGATCCGGGCCACTTCGGCGGCGCCCGGCCGGGGGCCCTATACTGCCCTTCGCAAACGCGACGTGCCGGCCCGGCTTCAGGGGGCGCCGGCCAGGCCCGCCGCAGAATCCAGACCCAGGCAGCCAGAAGGGGAGTTCCGGCGTGTCACCCAGTGCTTCATTGATCGACCGCATCGAATCGATTCCGCGGCGTGAACTGTATTTCTTCGCGCTGTACCGGGTGCTGATCGCTACGGTCATCGCCGCCCTGCTCTACAGCCCGTTGTCGGCCATGGTCGGCGAAGCCCATCACCCGCGGCTGGCCGACGTCGTTGCGGTCATCTACCTGGCCCTGTCGCTGCTGGCCCTGGCACTCGGCCGCAACGAACGCTGGCTGCGTCCGATCGTGGTCAGCGGCGTGCTGGTGGATATCGTGGCCGCCACCCTGCTGTCGCACGCCCTGCCCGGCGCCAGTGCCGGCATCTCGATGTCGCTGCTGTTCAACATCGCCGCCGCCGCCACCCTGCTCCCGCTCAGCCTTGGACTGGGCCTGGCGCTGGCCGCCAGCCTGGCCACCGGCGTGGAGTACACATGGAAGCTGCTGGAAGGCGGCGACCCCACCCGCACCCTGGCCGAACTGGCGATGTTCGCCACCAGCTACCTGGCACTGGCCTTCATCAGCTACCAGGTGGGCAACCGCGCCCGCCGCAACCAGCAACTGGCCAACCAGCGCGGCGACGAAGTGGCCAACCTGTTCCAGATCAACGAACTGATCATCCGCCGCATGCGCACCGGCGTGCTGGTGGTGGACGCCGACAACCGCATCACCCTGGCCAACGAAGCCGCCTCGATGCTGCTGGGCGACAACGACGGCAACGGCGAAAGCGGACGCCTGGACCTGGCCAGCGCCGCACCGGAACTGGCGCGCCGGCTGCAGCGCTGGCGCAATGGCTGGACACAGGACGAACTGCCGCTGCAGCTCAATCCCGACCAGCCGGAAGTGCAGCCGCGCTTCGCCCGCCTGCTGGCCGGCAGCGACCTTGCGCTGGTGTTCCTGGATGATTCCAGCGTGGTCTCGCGCCGCGCCGAATCGCTCACACTTTCCGCGATGGGCCGCTTCTCGGCCAGCCTCGCCCACGAGATCCGCAACCCGCTGGCGGCGATCAACTATGCCGTGCAGCTGCTCGAGGAAGGTACCGGCTTCAACGAGAGCGACCGCCGCCTGCTGCAGATCATCCGCCAGCAGTGCCAGCGCACCAACGGCATCGTCGAAAGCGTGCTGGGCCTGGCCAGGCGCGAGCGTGCCACGCCCGAGAACGTGGACCTGGTCGCCTTCGTGCGCCGCTTCGTGCTGGAGTACAAGCAGGGCCAGACCCTGGAGACCGACAGCATCGAACCGATCATCAGCGATACCTCGGTGATGGCCCAGGTCGACACCAAGCATCTCTACCAGGTGCTGACCGTGCTGGTGCACAACGCGCTGAAGTACGGCCGCATCGGCCAGCAGCCGGCACGGGTGCGGCTGCGCGTGGCCCAGCACGAACGCAGCGCGGTGATCGACGTGATGGACCGTGGCCCGGGTATCCCCGAGAGCGTGGCCGCGCAGCTGTTCCGGCCCTTCTTCACCACGTCCGAGCATGGCACCGGACTGGGCCTGTACATCGCGCGCGAACTGTGCCGGGCCAACCAGGCCCGCCTGGACTACATCGCGGTGCCGGCCGGCGGCTCCTGCTTCCGCCTGGTGCTGCCCGGTCCACACACGCTGCTGCCCAGCTGATTCCCATCCTGTGCGTCAAACATTTGTCGCTTCCAGCCCCCTCGTTTATCTTTCACGCCCATGAATGAAACCCGCAGCGCCCTCGTCGTCGACGACGAACGCGACATCCGCGAACTGCTGGTGCTGACCCTCGGCCGCATGGGGCTGCGCATCAGTACCGCCGCGAACCTGGCCGAGGCACGTGAGCTGCTGGCCAGCAATCCGTACGACCTGTGCATCACCGACATGCGCCTGCCGGATGGCAACGGCATCGAGCTCGTCAGCGAGATCGCCCAGCACTACCCGCGCACGCCGGTGGCGATGATCACCGCGTTCGGCAGCATGGATCTGGCCGTGGAGGCGCTGAAGGCCGGCGCGTTCGATTTCGTCAGCAAGCCGGTGGACATCTCGGTGCTGCGCGGACTGGTCAAGCACGCGCTGGAACTCAACAGCGCCGAGCGCCCGGCACCGGGCCCCAACGCCGAACAGGGCGGGCGCCTGCTTGGCCACTCACAGGCCATGGATGTGCTGCGCACCACCATCGGCAAGGTCGCGCGCAGCCAGGCGCCGGTCTACATCCTCGGCGAGTCGGGCGTCGGCAAGGAGCTGGTCGCACGCACCATCCATGCCCAGGGTGCACGCGCGGCCGGCCCGTTCGTGCCGGTCAACTGCGGCGCCATTCCCGGCGAGCTGATGGAGAGCGAATTCTTCGGCCACCGCAAGGGCAGTTTCAGCGGCGCGCACGCCGACAAGCCCGGCCTGTTCCAGGCGGCGCACGGCGGCACCCTGTTCCTTGACGAAGTGGCTGAGCTGCCACTGCAGATGCAGGTGAAGCTGCTGCGCGCGATCCAGGAAAAGTCGGTGCGCGCGGTGGGCGCGGCCAACGAGGAGCCGGTGGACGTCCGCATCCTCTCGGCCACCCACAAGGATCTGGCCGAGCTGGTCGAGGACGGGCGCTTCCGCCACGACCTGTACTACCGCATCAACGTGATCGAACTGAAGGTGCCGCCGCTGCGCGAGCGCCGCCAGGACCTGCCCGAACTGGCCGCCGCCGTGCTGGCCCGCCTGGCCCGCAGCCACGGCCGTGCCACCCCGCTGCTGGCGCCGTCGGCGCTGGAAGCGCTGGCGCAGTACGCGTTCCCGGGCAATGTGCGCGAGCTGGAGAACATCCTGGAACGTGCGCTGGCCCTGGCCGAGGAAGACTGCATCGGCGCCGACGACCTGCGCCTGCCGCAGCACGCGCCGCGTGCACCCGGCAGCGCGGCGCCCGCCGAAGCGGTGGCCGACCTGCAGCCGGGCAGCGCCGCCCTGCCCTCCTACATCGAGCAGCTCGAGCGCAGCGCCATCCAGCGTGCGCTGGAAGAGAACCGCTGGAACAAGACCCGTACTGCCGCGCAGCTGGGCATCACCTTCCGTGCGCTGCGCTACAAGTTGAAGAAGCTGGGGATGGAGTAGAGCCGAGCCCATGCTCGGCTGCGCGGTGATTGGGGCCACGTAATCCACGCATGGCGTGGATCTACTGTGGAGCCGAGCATGGGCTCGGCTCTACGGAAAACCGCGTTGCATCAATCCTTGGTGACGCGGTTGATCTCGGCCAGGCTGGTGATGCCCGCCGCGGCCTTCTTCAACGCCGACTGGCGCAGGTCATTCACGCCGATCTGCTGCGCCGCCTCGGCAATCTGCAGCGCATTGCCACCGGCCAGCACGATGGTGGCGATCTCATCGGTCATCGGCATGACCTGATAGACGCCGGTCCGGCCTTTGTAGCCCTCGGTGCATTCGTCGCAGCCCACGGCCTCGTACAGCTCGATGCCCGCATCCAGCTGCGCCTGGGTGAAGCCTTCGGCCAGCAGTGCATGTTCGGGCAGGCTGGACCGGCGCTTGCAGTTGCCGCACAGGCGGCGCGCCAGGCGCTGGGCGATCACCAGCGTCACCGAGCTGGTGATGTTGTACGGCGCGATACCCATGTTCATCAGGCGCGCGATGGTCTGCGGTGCATCGTTGGTGTGCAGCGTGGACAGCACCATGTGGCCGGTCTGCGCGGCCTTGATCGCGATCTCCGCCGTTTCCAGGTCGCGGATTTCGCCGACCATGATGATGTCCGGGTCCTGTCGCAGGAACGAGCGCAGCGCCGCGGCGAAGGTCATGCCGCGCTTGTTGTTCTGCTGTACCTGGTTGACGCCGGGCAGGCGGATTTCCACCGGGTCTTCGGCGGTGGAGATGTTGCGCGTCTCGTCATTGAGGATGCCCAGCGCGGTATACAGCGACACGGTCTTGCCCGAACCGGTCGGGCCGGTCACCAGCACCATGCCGTACGGCTTGTGGATGGCATCCAGGAACAGCTTCTGCTGGTCCGGCTCGTAACCCAGCTTGTCGATGCCCAGCTTGGCCGCGCTGCCATCGAGGATACGCAGCACCACCTTCTCGCCGAACAGGGTCGGCAGCGTGCTGACGCGGAAGTCGATCTGCTTGGTCTTGGACAGGTTGAGCTTGATGCGGCCGTCCTGCGGGACGCGCTTCTCGGCGATGTCCAGCTGTGCCATCACCTTCAGGCGGGCGGCGATGCGCTGGTTCAACTTCACCGGCGCGCGCGCGACCATCTTCAGCAGGCCATCGATGCGCAGGCGCACGCGGTAATCATCTTCGTAGGGCTCGAAGTGGATGTCCGAGGCGCCCTTGCGGATCGCATCGACCAGCACCTTGTTGACGAACTTCACCACCGGGGTGTCGTCGCCCTTGGCGTCGATGCCGGAATCGCCGCCGGTGGCGCCGAGATCCTCGTCGCCGGCCGCCACGTCCAGGTTGCCCATGCCATCGTCATCGCCACCCAGGGCATCGCCGAGGGTGTCATGGCTGGCGTGCCACTGTTCCAGCGTGCGGCGGATCTGGTCCTCGTCGACCAGGATCGGCTCGACCACCAGGTTGGTGTGGAACTTGATCTCGTCCAGCGAGTGGGTCGGGTTGCTGGTGCCGACGAACAGCTTGCCACCGCGCTTGAACAGCGGCAGCACGTTGTGCTTGCGCAGCAGCTCCTCGCTGACCAGGCTCATCGCGTTCTGGCCGGCGTCGAAGGTGGACACGTCGAACAGCGGCATGCCGAACTCGACCGCATTGGCGGCGGCCAGCTGCGAGGCATTGACCAGCTTGTTCTGCGCGAACCACGTTGGCAGTGGCTGGCGGGCGGCCGCGGCCTTGGCCATGGCGTCGCGGGCGGTGGCCTCGTCCAGGGCCCCGTCCTGCACCAGGCGACGGGCCAGGCCGGTGATGCCCACAAGATTGGCGGTGGTGACAGCGTTCATATGAATCCTTGGCTCATGGGGTCATGCCATGCCGTGCGTCTTGCACGGACACCGCACGGGGCAGCAGAACCCGCCGCGACCCAATGGCCACCGGCATTGCCAATCCATGAGCAACACTGCCTTGCCCGGCACTCCCGGCCCGGCAGGCACGATCCTGACTCCCCCGGGGATGATAGCCCCGTCAAGGGGCAGCCAGCATCCCATTGAAGCGCTGAAGTGTGATCAGCAGCCGGTCGGGCGATAGCGCGCTTCGAACGCGCTGCCATCGCAGCTCCAGATGCCCTCGGCGGAGCGGCGCAGGATCAGGTCCTTGCCGTCCAGCACGCTGTGCCCCTTCAGGGTGCAGCTGATGTGGCCGACACCGGATTCGCTGAGTTCGGCTTCGACATTGGAGCAGTGGGCGTTCTGGGCCACGCCGATGTAGGCGGGCGTCACCAGGCTGGCCGAACGGCTTTCATTGATGAGAATTTCCACCTTGGTCTTGCCCGGCGTGATGTCGGCCAATGCCGCGGTCAGCTGGGTGCGAATGATGTACGGCTGGAACACCACCGTCGCAATCGCCGCCAGAATGGCGATGATGGCCACCACGATCATCAGCTCGATGAGCGTAAAGCCTTTCTGTGTGTGCATGACTCCCCCTATTGGTTCCAGCAATCCCCATTGCTGCGTGCTGACCGGGATTCGCACTCCAGTCAGCACAAGGCCCGCCGAAGCGGGCCTTGTGTTTTCTCTCTTGAGAGCGTGGAAGCATCAGCGCTACCACGCGACTCAGCCGAGCATATTACTTGGTGCAACCCTTCGGAATGAACTTGTCGTCCATCACGGTCACTACGCAGGAGAAACCACCCGGGGTGGTGATCGCGCCGGTGGCGTCGGTCACGGTATCGGTATAGGTCAGCGCCAGGGTAGAACCGGCACCGATGCGGGTGCCCGGGTCACGGATGGTGCAGGTCATGCCATCGTCGTCAACGGCGATGGTCGAGCAGGAGCCGGTGTTGTTGGCCTGGAAGCCAGCGGCGGCCAAGGTCGGCGCACGGCCCGCGCTCTTTTCCATCTCGAACTGGGTCTTGTGCGAAGCCAGGTCGGCCAGCGCAGCGGTGACCTTCGACTTGGCGGTGTAGTCCTGGTAGGCCGGCAGTGCGATGGCGGCCAGGATGGCGATGATCGCGACGACGATCATCAGTTCGATAAGGGTGAAGCCCTTCTGGTTCTTCATTGGTACATCCCCAAGATAGTGGTGGTTGAGTTCAGTGCACGGGATCGGACCGGGCTGTGCCGGTTGAGCGGGCCCCATGCCCTGCGGGTGGATCAACGCAGGTTGCGTGCCAACCCCGGCACGCCTCCCCCTGGATTTCCCCGCGCCCATGATGGCAGCAATTTCGCCGATGGGAACCCCCGGCTTCCGAATCTGCGATGGACGCGGCAATGTGACGCAGTACGTCACCTTTGGTCGGCACCCGGCACGAAATCGCACGCAGGGCCGCCTGCCAACTGCCCATCCGGCCTTGAACCCGCTACCATCGATGGCTAGTTACCCGCCTGGGGATGGCGGGTCTTGGGGAGCCAACATGTCTGTCAGTCGCAGTGCGATCAAGAAAGAGCCGGTGGCGCGCGCCACCATGGAACTGCAGCCGTTTGTCTGGGAGGGGACCGACAAGCGGGGCGTGAAGATGAAGGGCGAGCAGCTGGCCAAGAACGCCAACCTGCTGCGCGCCGAGCTGCGCCGCCAGGGCATCAACCCGGGCCAGGTCAAGCCCAAGTCGAAACCGCTGTTCGGTGCCGCCGGCAGCCCGGTCAAGCCCAAGGACATCGCCTTCTTCAGCCGGCAGATGGCCACGATGATGAAATCCGGCGTGCCGATCGTGTCGGCGCTGGACATCATCGCCAGCGGGCACAAGAACCCGCGGATGAAGAAGCTGGTGGACACCATCCGCACCGACATCGAGGGCGGCTCCTCGATGTACGAGGCGGTCAGCAAGCACCCGGTGCAGTTCGATGAGCTGTACCGCAACCTGGTGCGGGCCGGCGAAGGCGCCGGCGTGTTGGAAACCGTGCTGGACACGGTGGCCACCTACAAGGAGAACATCGAAGCGCTGAAGGGCAAGATCAAGAAAGCGCTGTTCTACCCGATCATGGTGGTCGTGGTGGCCATGCTGGTCAGCGGCATCATGCTGGTGTTCGTGGTGCCGCAGTTCGAGGACGTGTTCAAGAGCTTCGGCGCCGAGCTGCCCGCCTTCACCCAGCTGGTGGTGAACCTCTCGCGGTTCATGGTGTCTTGGTGGTGGCTGATATTCCTGATCGTGGTGGGCTCCGCTGTCGGTGCCATCATGGCCTACAAGCGCTCGCCGAAGATGCAGCACGCGATGGACCGGTTCGTGCTGAAGGTGCCGGTGATCGGGCAGATCATGCACAACAGCGCCATCGCCCGCTTCTCGCGCACCACCGCGGTCACCTTCAAGGCCGGTGTGCCGCTGGTGGAGGCGCTGGGCATCGTGGCCGGTGCCACCGGCAACACCGTGTACGAAGAGGCGGTGCTGCGCATGCGTGACGACGTCTCGGTGGGTTACCCGGTAAACATGTCGATGAAACAGACCAACCTGTTCCCGCACATGGTCATCCAGATGACCGGCATCGGCGAAGAGGCCGGCGCCCTGGACGCCATGCTGTTCAAGGTGGCCGAGTACTATGAGCAGGAGGTCAACAATTCGGTGGATGCCCTGAGCAGCCTGCTGGAACCGATGATCATGGTGTTCATTGGTACCATTGTGGGCGGCATGGTGATTGCCATGTACCTTCCCATCTTCAAACTCGGCGCCGTCGTCGGATAACACATACATGGCTTTTCTCGACCAGCATCCTGGCCTCGGCTACCCCGCCGCGGCCGCCTTCGGACTGCTGCTGGGCAGTTTCCTGAACGTCGTCATCCTGCGCCTGCCCAAGCGGCTGGAATGGCAGTGGAAGCGCGATGCGCGCGAAGTCCTGGAGGAACCGGACTTCTATGAACCGCCCCCGCCGGGGATCGTGGTCGAGCCGTCGCACTGCCCGCACTGCAAGCACAAGCTGAGCTGGTACGAGAACATCCCGCTGTTCAGCTGGATCATCCAGGGCGGCAAATGCCGCCACTGCAAGGCGCCGATCTCGCTGCAGTACCCGCTGGTGGAGGCGATGACCTCGCTGCTGGTGGTGGCCTGCGTCTGGCAGTTCGGCTTCGGCTGGCAGGGTTTCGGCGCCATCGTGCTGACCTGCTTCCTGATCGCGCTGTCCGGCATCGACCTGCGCACCCAGCTGCTGCCCGACCAGCTCACCCTGCCGCTGATGTGGCTGGGGCTGATAGGCAGCATCGACAACCTCTACATGCCGGCCAAGCCCGCCCTGGTGGGCGCGGCGGTGGGCTACCTGTCGCTGTGGACGGTCTGGTGGCTGTTCAAGCAGCTGACCGGCAAGGAAGGCATGGGCCACGGCGATTTCAAGCTGCTGGCGGCCCTGGGTGCCTGGTGTGGCCTGAAGGGCATCCTGCCGATCATCCTGCTGTCCTCGGTGCTGGGCGCCATCATCGGCTCGATCTGGCTGTACAGCCGGGGCCGTGACCGCGCCACGCCGATTCCGTTCGGCCCTTACCTGGCCATTGCTGGCTGGCTGTACTTCATGTGGGGTGCGCCGCTGGTGGAGCAGTACATGGTGATGAGCGGGCTGCGCTGAGGGAAGTCCCCATGAGCCGCTACGTGGTTGGCCTGACCGGCGGCATCGCCGCCGGCAAGAGCGAGGTGACCCGGCGCTTCGAGGCGCTGGGCATCCTGGTGGCCGACGCCGACCTGGCCGCCCGGGCCGTGGTCGCCGCCGGCAGCCCGGCCCTGGCCCGCATCGCCGAGCGCTTCGGCGCCGGCATGTTGCTGGCCGACGGCAGCCTGGACCGGGGTCGCCTGCGCGCCCACGTCTTTGCCGATCCGGCCGAGCGGACGGCGCTGGAAGCCATCACCCATCCGGCCATCCGCCTGCTGATGCAACAGCAGTGCGAGCAGTCTGAAAGCCCGTATGCGATTGCCGCCATTCCGCTGCTGACCGAGGTCGGTGGGCGGAAGGCATACCCGTGGCTGGACCGGGTACTGCTGGTGGATGCGCCGGAAGCCGTGCAGCATGCCCGCCTGATGCAGCGCGATGGCATCGACGCTGCGCTGGCTGACCGGATGATCGCCGCCCAGGCCAGCCGCGCGCAGCGGTTGGCGCTGGCCGATGACGTGGTGGTCAATGATGGACGGCCGGAGGACCTGCAGGCGCAGGTGGAACAGCTGCATGCGCGGTATCTGGGGTTGGCCGGGGGGTGAGCCCTGGTTGCCGGCCAGCGGCCGGCACTACCGGAGCGCGTCCACGCATGGCGTGGATCTACTGTAACTCTGGTTGCCAGCCAGCGGCCGGCACTGCCGGAGCGCATCCACGCGTGGCGTGGATCTACTGTAGAGCCGAGCCCATGCTCGGCTCCGGAAAGCCAGGGCAGCCGAGCGCAGGCTCGGCTCTACACGAGGCAGGCGCTTACAAGGGCTTCGGCGAGAACGTCAGGGTGGCGATCACACCGCGCTCGCCACCGGGGCGCACGCTCACCTGCCAGCCGTACAGGTCGCACAGACGGCTGACGATCGACAGGCCGATGCCGCCACCCTGCGAATGGCCGGCGTGCGTGCCGCGGTAGCCACGCTGGAACAGCTTGGCTGCATCTTCCTCGCTCAGGCCTGGGCCGCTGTCGGTCACCGATACCGAATTGGTGCCGACGAAGACGCGCACTTCGCCGTCCTGTGAGTACTTCACCGCGTTGCCGATCAGGTTGCCCAGCGCCACCGACAGCGCCGCCTCGGGTGCATCGATCACCAGGTTGCGCTCGCCTTCCAGCAGCAGCTCCAGCGGCTTGCCGCCCAGCTGCGCGCGGTGCGCATCCAGCAGCTGCTCGGCCACGCGCGCCACGTTGCTGGTGCCCTGCCCGCGCTCGTTGCGCGACAGCAGCAGCAATGCGCCGATCAGGTCGCTGCACTGCTGTTCGGCACGCTGGATGCGCTGCAGGCGCTGCAGCACCTTCTCGTCCAGGCCGGGCCGGGTCAGCAGCAGCTCGGTGGCCCCGCGGATCACCGCCAGCGGCGTGCGCAGTTCATGGCTGACGTCTGCATTGAACTCACGGTCGCGCTGCACCACTTCGGTCAGCCGCGAGGAATAATCGTCCAGCGCCTGTGCCAGCTGCCCCACCTCGTCATCGGGGAAACGCGGCGCCAAGGGCTCAGGTTCACTGGTACCGCCACGGTACGCACGCAGCCGCGCGGCCAGGTCCGACACCGGCTTCATCACCTTCGACGCCGACCACCAGCCCAGCACCAGCGACAGCACGCTGAACACCAGCACCGACAACACCAGCGCGCGGTTGAGCTGCTTGCCACCGCGCACGCTGTCGGTCATGTCATAGGCGAGGAAGAACCAGGCGTCGGGCGTCTTCCGCACGGCCAGCTTGTAGGAATAGGGTTCGCCGTGTTCGTCGCCGCTGACGCTGTGGATGCCATCGGAGAAGCCCGCCCACTGCGCGCGCTCTTCGCGCACCCGGTCGAACTTGTCCTTGGAATAGGCATACGCACGGATCTGCAGCACCGGCGCGTCCGGGTTGTGGCCCGGGTGTTCGTAGTAGCGCCGCGCGTACTCGTCGATGTTGCGGTTCATCAGCTCTTCCACCAGCTGGTTTTCCACGCGCAGGCGGGCCCAGTTGGTGGCGAACGCGAACAGTGTTGTCAGGCAGAAGCCCAACAACACGAACGAGACGATGATGCGGCTGCGCAGGCGCCGCCTGTATGGCGTGCGCCGGCGCTCCCCCTTGGTTGCCACGGAATCAGGCTTCCGGGGTGGCGATGCGGTATCCGATGCCATGGCGGGTCTGGATCAGCGGCACTTCAAACGGCTTGTCGACCACCGCACGCAGGCCATGGATATGCACGCGCAGCGAATCCGAGTCGGGCAGTTCCTCGCCCCACACGCGGGTTTCCAGCTCCTGGCGGGTCACCACCGCCGGCGCCGCTTCCATCAGCGCCTGCAGGATCTTCAGCGCGGTCGGGTTGAGCTGCAGCAGCTTGCCCTGGCGGCGCACTTCCAGCGTGTCCAGGTTGTACTCCAGATCGCCGGTTTCCAGCACGCGGGTCTGCACGCCCTTGCCGCGGCGCGACAGGGCGTTCAGACGCACTTCCACTTCCTGCAGCGCGAACGGCTTGATCAGGTAGTCATCGGCACCGGAATCGAAGCCGGCCAGCTTGTTGTCCAGCGAATCGCGGGCCGTCAGCATCAGCACCGGCGTCTGCTTGCGCGCTTCGTTGCGCAGCTTGCGGCAGACTTCGATGCCGTCCATGCCTGGCAGGTTGAGATCCAGCACGATCGCGTCGAACTCGTGCACCACGGCCAGATGCAGGCCGGTGACCCCGTCAGCCGCGAAGTCCACCGTATGCCCCCGGTCCTCCAGATAGTCGCCCAGGTTGGCCGCAATGTCGCTGTTGTCTTCGATTACCAGGATTCTCACTGTCACCTCTAATTGACTGTACTGCCGGCGCGCATGACCTGCCTCATGTCCTGCTGAGCCCGTTCCTTCTGCCGAGCGCGCTCGGCAACGGTCATGCACTGCGTCGTGGTCCGATTGGAACCGATGGGCTTTTCACGTTGGCATATTAGACGACTATCTTCACGCGCCTGTGTCAAAACCGTGTTCACGACCTGCTGATCGTTGAAGACCTGGGTTTGCACCGGTTCAGGCATGGAATCACGTGCCGGGTACTGCTCCACCGCCGCCCGCATGCGTGCCAGGGCGTCGTTGACGCGGGTGCGCTCGTCCTGCTTGAGTTCCGAATAGGTTTCGCCGTCCTTGAGCTCCACCTCGATACGCGCGATCTGCTGCTGCAGCGGCTGACCGGGCACGAACACGTCCTTGCCCCTGGATGCCGATGCGGTACTGACCAAGGCGAGTCCTGACAACAGGACGGCCGACATCAAAGCCTGTTTCATGGCAAACAAATCCTTGTCTGTGGCGAATCCCGACTCTATTCGCACCACCTTCACGCCAGCAAGTGCCAATGGTCGGGGCAGCGGTGGCCCTACCGCGAGCTGGCAGGGTTGAAGTTGTTGAAGGTGCGCTGGTCGTTCAACAGAGCCTTGCCCTTTTCTTCGATCCGGCGGCGCTCCGCCACCGTCAGGCAGCGGCTTTTCGGCATGTTGCTGCCGGTGGTGCGCGTGTGCTGGCAGATCTGCCGGCTGTCCTCATGGGCGCGGGTGAGCAGGGTATTGATCCGCTCCTGGTCGTTGAAGACTTCCCCCTGCACCTGCGGTGGCAGTTCCTGCAGGCTCTGGTGGCCTCCCATCCGCGCGGTGATCCGGGCCAGTGCCTGGCGCACCTCGCTGCGGTCATCAGCGGAAATCTCGCTGTAATCGCCATCATCCAGGGCCTTTTCGACCTGGCGTACCTGCTCGGCCACCGGCGACTGCCGGTCCATCTGCACAACGGATTTCTCCGGCTTGGCCGCAGCAGATCCGGCCAGGCCCAGCAACAACGCGATCATCGTGATGCGGTACATCGCCAGCCTCCGATCCATCCAGGAACGATGGGGGCCACTCTACGGCCGTCACGCTGCCTCCACAAGGGACGCCGGGCAGGCATAAAAAAGACCCAGGCGTTGCCCCCGCCTGGGTCTGAAGTTGTATCCCGATACCGATCCTGCTGAGAGGCAGAGCTGCGGTTCGCTGAAGCCTACGCGCGGGCCGATTAAAGGCTTGTTAAAGCCGGCCTCATCCGCCCATGAGAATCTCAAGCAACTGAAATTTCAAGGTTTTTTCAGCTTCTCGACGTGCTCGATGATGCGCGTGGCCACGTCCACCCCGCAGGCAGCCTCGATCCCTTCCAGCCCCGGCGTGGAGTTGACCTCCAGCACCAGCGGGCCGCGCGCGGAGCGGATCAGGTCCACCCCGCACACCGACAGTCCCAGTGCCTTGGCCGACCGCACCGCCACCTGCTGCTCGGCACGGCTGGCCTTGGCCGCCACCGCCGTCCCCCCCGCATGCAGGTTGGAGCGGAAGTCACCTTCCGGCGCCTGCCGCTGCATCGAGGCCACCACCTGGTCACCGACCACGAAGCAGCGCAGATCGGCCCCCTTGGCTTCGCCGATGAACTCCTGCATCAGGAAATTGGCATACAACCCGCGCAGGGCCTCGACAATGCCGCGCGAGGCGCTGGCCTTCTCGGTCAGGATCACGCCCCGCCCCTGGGTACCCTCGTTGAGCTTCACTACATGCGGCGGCGGGCCCAGCATGGACAACAGGTCGACGGTGTCGTCGGGGTTGTCGCCGAACACGGTGACCGGCATGTCGATGCCCTTGGCCGCCAGCAGCTGGTGCGCACGCAGCTTGTCGCGCGAACGCAGGATCGCGTCGGACGGATTCGGGGTACGTGCGCCCATCAGTTCGAACTGGCGCAGTACTGCGGTGCCGTAGCGGGTGATCGAGGCACCGATGCGCGGGATGACCATGTCCACGCCGGTCATCGGCCGGCCCTTGTAGTGCATCGAGAAGCCATCGGCGGCGATGCGCATGTAGCAGCGCAGCGGGTCGAGGATGCGCACGGTGTGGCCGCGCGCGCGCGCGGCCTCGACCAGCCGGCGGGTGGAGTACAGGGAGCTGTTGCGGGACAGGATGGCGAGCTTCATCGCGGCAGGATCGGGCGGCAGGCGCGCAGCATAGCGCGGGCGTGTGGCGCTGCGATGATGGATGTACTCAGAGCCGCTGGCGCAACAGTGCCGGTGTCAGCTGCGTCATCTTCAACGTCAGCTTCCGCAGCGACGTTGCATTGGCATAGCCAACCCGCTCGGCCACATCCTCCACCGAAAGATCTGTCCGCTCCAGAAGCCGCTGAGCCATCCGCATCCGTACTGTCTGCACCAGCACCCTTGGCGAACTGCCGGTAACCCGATGGACGCGTCGGGCCAGGGTACGCGCCGTCAGGTGCAGGCGCCGGGCCGCTTCTTCCATGCCCAGAGCATGCGGCAGGCTGGTTTCGATCAACGATTCGAAACGGCGCACGGTGTCGTCATCGTGGTCGGCATCCTGCCAGGCCATGTAGCGAGCCTGGGTGGTGCGGCTGTCCACCAGCAGGAAACGCATGACCGCCTCGGCAACGTCACGCCCGGAGTACTGGCGCACCAGGTGCAGCATCAGATCCATCTGTGCCATTGCTGCTCCTGCCGTGGTCAGTCGACCTTCCTCTGCCACCATGCAGGCCGGATCCAGCCGTGCCTGCGGGAAGCGCCGACGCAGCAGGCCCGCCAATGCCCAATGACTGGTGACACGACGGCCGTCGAGCAATCCAGCCTCCCCCAGCACCAGTACCCCCGAACAGCTGGCGCAGACCCTGCCCCCGCTCGCGTGGAAGTGGGCAGCCAAGCGTGCCAGATGCTGGGCATCCGGCATGGCCAACCGGCGCAATGCAATACCGTCGGTGTAGCGGGCGTCCAGTCCACATGGCTCGTGCCCGTTGGCATCGAGCATGCCGTCCAGCCCCAGGCTGGGTATGACCAGTACGCCGGCAGCCCCATCGCCGATGCTGGACAGCGGATCGGCCTTCAGCGTCATGCCATTGCTCAACCGCAACTGGCGACGGCTGCCTGCCACGCGCCAGCGCAGCGCCGGCTGACCGAGGCGCTCGGCCGAGCGATTGGCGAAATCCAGTACATCGAGTGTCGCGCCCACGCTGGCAGCCAACGTCCCGTCGAGCACCGCGATGATGAATTCAGGGTTGTCCATTCTGGATTGTTTTTTGTCAATCAAGACACCTCGCAGTGTAGACCAGCAACGCTTTAATAAGTCACGCGGTCATCACATCGGAGGCTTGAGCAATGCAGACAGAGCCACGCAGCACGGTGTTGATGGGCTCGCCTGCAGTACTGCCATCACTGTGGCCAGCCTTCGCCCTGTGCCTGTCGATGGCGGTTGCCAACGGCCTGGGGCGATTTGCCTACGCACTGCTGCTTCCCGCCATGCGCGAGGATCTGCAATGGACCTATGCGCAGGCGGGTTGGCTCAACACGGCAAATGCGCTCGGCTATGTGCTTGGAGCAGGCACCGCCTATGCGCTTCTGCACCGGGTCAGCGCACGCCGCTTGTTCCAGGCAGGCCTGGGGCTGTGCGTGTTCACTCTCGCCGTGACCGGCGCCAGCGGTGCCCTGCCCTGGCTGAGCACCCAACGCGTGCTCAACGGCGTTGGCGCTGCCTGGGTCTCGGCCTGCGGCAGCACGCTCGTGCTGCTGCACTACCGGCATGCACCCAACCGTCGCGGAGCGGCAACAGGTCTGTTCTTCGGCGGCGCCGGCATCGGGATCATTGCCGCCGGCCTGGCCGTGGCGCCGCTGCTGGCCATCCATGGGGCCGCAACCTGGCCAACGGCGTGGCTGGTGCTGGGGGCCGTTGGGCTTCTCGCCTCGATATGGCCAATGACACTGGCCGGCCGGATACAGGAATCAACCGCCGTCACTGAAGCCCACGACCATGCGCCGCTGCAACTTCGGCACCTGGGTGCCTGCCTGGCAGCCTACTTCTGCTGGGCCGGTGGCTACATCATCTATCTCACTTTCATTTTTGCGTGGCTGCGCGACCACGGACTGTCCTGGCAGCAGGGCATCGCCGTGTGGACGGTGCTGGGCATCGCAATCCTGTGTTCGGGAATGCTCTGGCGGCGCGCGCTGGGTGCATGGCCTGGCGCGCACGTGCTGTCAGCGTGCTGCGCGGTGTCACTGCTGGGCACGCTGGCACCGTTGCTGGGCGGCACGACGGGCCTGTTTGTTTCCGCTGCGGTGTTCGGCTCAAGCGTCTTCATCGCTGCAGCCGCCATCGCGGTCCTTGTCCGGCAGAACCTGCCCGCAGCGCGCATAGGCCGCGCGATGGCTCTGTTCAACCTCGCCTTCGCCGCCGGCCAGGCCATCGGTCCGGTGGCCGCCGGCGCAGTGGCCGATCGTACCGGTCTGGATGGAGCGCTATGGCTCAGTGCCGCGCTGCATGTCGCCGCCGTCGCCCTGCCGTGGGCGGCACGCGCCCCGCGCGGCGCCGGATGAACCTCACCAGCCTCCAAGGAGCTCCGTGTGCGCATTGTCATCTCTCCGCGATTTTCCGAAGTCGATGTGCTCGGGCATGTCACCAACACCGCGCTGCCGGTGTGGTTCGAGCATGGCCGCCTTCCGATCTTCCTGCATTTCAGCCAAACCGGAAACATGCGCGATCTCAGTCTGATCCTGCGCCGTTATGAGGTCGACTTCCTGAAACAGATCCGCGCAGAGCACGACGTCGAGATCGACACCCGCATTGATGCGATCGGCCGGTCGTCCCTGTCCATCGTGCAGAACGCCTTCCAATGCGGCCAGCAGGTCGCCAGCGGACGCTGCGTGATGGTCCATTTCGACTACGCCGCCAACGCTACGCAGGAGATCGACGGCACGCGACGGCGCGCCCTGTCGATCTTCTTCACCGAGGAGTACGCCCAATCACTTGCGATGAAGGAACCATCATGCTGAACAAGACCCACCGCGACACCGAGAGCTTCCTGCGGCAGATCCAGAACTTGCTGCCCGTGTTCGACAGCAATGCGCTGCCGCAGGAGCCGCTGCCCAAGGAGCGCTGGGCGCAACTGATGGACGAGGGCATCTGCCTGCCCGCTATTCCGGTGTCGCACGAGGGGCGGCACAACCACCGCGAAATGTGCGAAGTGATTGAAATGATGTCGGAGTACAACCTGCCGCTGGGCATGTACACGATGATCGTAACCGTGCTTTTCCTGCGCAACGTAGCGCTCAGCGGATCGTCCCGGCTGCAGGCGGAGGTCTTCGAGGACTTCCTCGAAAACCCCGTGATCGGCGGCATCGCCTTCACCGAGCCGGAGCATGGCTCGAGCCTGTCGCGCATGAAGACTACCTATGAAGAACAGGATGGCAGCTACTACGTGCGGGGCAGCAAGCATTGGCAGGCCTTCAGCGCACAGGCCGACTGGTGGATCGTGTGCGCCCGCCAGTACGCCGGAAAGCAATTCGGCTACTTCGTGCACCGGCGCTCGGACGGTGGCTTCGTTACCACCGAGGTTTACGACAGCCTGGGCCTGAAGAACCTGGGGTACGGGCTGAACGAAATCGACATCCGGGTCGCCCCCCATCGGCGGCTCGACAAGCGTCGCACGGGACTGGGCGATACAGCCGAGATCCTGTGCGCGTCGAGGTTCAGCAAGGCGGCCATGTCCAGCGGCTTTCTGCGCCGTCTCTACCGGGAAGCGCTGTCGCAGACGCAGAACCGACAGATCGGCGAAGGCTCCCTGTATGACATCGAATACGTGCGCTACAAAGTGTCGCGCATCCGCAACCACTACGTGATCTGCAACGCGCTTTACCACCATCTTCTGCTTGAAGAAGACTACACCTGCGATATCTCCGGCAGCATGTTCGCCTCCCTGGCCACCAAGGTGCTGTCGTCGGAACTGATGCTGGATTCCGCCATCGACTACCAACAGCTGTGCGGCGGAGAAGGCTACCGCACCGGTGCGGACAACATCGCTGCACACGCCCTGCTGGATGCACGGGTGTACACGATCTTCGATGGAACCAATGATCTGCTGTGCCAACACCTGGCCGACATTGCCCTGCATGAGATGCATGTTGGCGGGTTCGCGAATCTGCGCGACGTCCTGCAGGCCAACCCCTACAGCCGCTTCGCTGCGGCTCAGGCACCCCAGTTCTACGACATCGATACGCAGAACCTCAACCAGGCAGGCCGGGTTGTTCTGGGGCGGATGCTGTCGCGGATCTTCGGACTGGACTGCCTGGTGCGCCGCGCACAGCGCCTGCACCAGATGCCCGGAGCGGGTCTGGTGGCGCGCGACCACGAGTCACAGGCACGCTACGACCGTCGCGACATTCGACAGGCGTCAAAACTGCTGATGCTCAATCTCAATGCGCTGCGGGAAGAGCTCGATTACGTGCAGAGCGACGCATGCGCATGAAGCAGCGTCGATCAACGGCAGCTGTGGCAGGACCGCGTGGCGCAGCAACGTGGAAACTGCAGGTTGAACCACAGGGCTGTGCGGAAACCCGGAGCATCTGATACTGGCCCAGACCGCAGGGTGGAGCGGGCGATGGGAATCGAACCCAAATCCGCTTAACCGACTGTTCCATAAGAAAAATGTCCGGAACATTCGACTGAAAAACGATACCTCAAACGATACCTGGAAGCCTAACAGGCTTGCAGAAGGGCCAGCAACCAGCAGGGCAATGCGTCCACTTGCTCCCACTGGTGGGGATGGCTCGAGTGCGCATTGCCCCGTCGGTAACCCAAGCTCCAGCAAAAGACAAGGCCGCCAAACGGCGGCCTTGTTGATCAACCCTTGGGAGGATTTGGGTCGTTCCCGTAACTGTCCTTGTCCCGGATAAGGCCCTGACGGTCGTGGATCACCACTTCGCTGCGCTGGTTGATGGCAATCTCACGCGCATGCTGCCTTGCCTCTTCCTGGGTCCGGTGATGAGAGGTATCGCGCGAGTTGCCTTCGCCACGCACCGCCCAGCCATCCGGCCGCTTCACCACGTGCTGATTCTTGCCCATTTCGACCTCGACAATGGTTTTGGGCGACGACCGCCCAAACCCATGATCTTGGGTAAAAATTACAAAATCAACACCAGATATAGTTAATTCACAAAAAGAACACGCTAATTCACTCCGCAGCCGCGGATGTCGCAAACGCGTCTCAATTCACGCTGAGAGGAAAGCCGTCAAAGCTCGCGGATAAGCCAGACCGAACGGCGTCTCGTGTCGGCAATTCGGGGCGTTTGGCTCAGCGCCTGCGGTAAGGAGCGTCGCACACGTGGCGGCAGGGTCACGCCGTTCCCACGCCTCCAGGAACCTAGTGGCGTGAACGGACGTCCAGGGGCGCCCATCGGCCAGCGCAGCCAGAGCCGCCGCGGCGGGTCCGGAAGACCCAAAGTGATCTGAGCGTGCTGCCAAGTGAAGCGGGGTCTGGGCATGGCGATCGCGTGCATTCGGGGAAGCACCAGCCAGCAACAGCGCGGACACTGCCTCAACGTTTCCCAGATGGGCGGCGAAGTGAAGCGGTGTCTGACCGTGGCGGTCGCGCGGGTCAGGGAAGATGGTCGCGGCCAGTGCAGCGTTGAGCGCGGCAACATCGCCCATGACCACGGCCTCGTGTAATGGCGTCCAAGTCATGATTGTCCTGACCTTCGAGTAGCAGCCCTCGCCTCCAAATGGGCGATGCCTTTTTCGCGCAGAGCATTGCGTCGGTTCGGTTGTAGCAACAGCTGCTCGCTTACAACCAACAATCCTCCGACAACTTCTGCCGGATCCCAACTGTCCACGCCAGCAGCGATAACCAGTCCGCCCAGCACGATTTTTCGATGAGCATCGGCGCTGCGGAACAGCTTGGCGCGCTCCTTGGCTTTCTCCCGGGCCGCTTGGCGGGCCTCCCGTGCTTTCTGTTGCTTCTCGGCCACCATGAGCTTGGCATGCTCTTTGGCGGCCACGTCCAACAGTTTCGATAGTTTTAGTTTTTGTCTTTCAACGTCCGCCACAACACACCTGCAACCAGCCCCAGATAAACCATGCAACCAGAAAATTGGCCGAAGGCAAGGGGGCAACGCCCCATTCCCTGGCGCGAGCGAGCAGCGAGCGCCGCTTTTGCTTTTGGCTAAAAAGTTGACAGTTTTTGCGTGCATGGGACGCTGGATACAGGGGCCAGCGAGCGCAGCGAGCAGCCCGGTTCTCAAGTGGTTTTCAAAGGGTGCGAAGCGCCCGAGGAAAACGACAAGAGCGCGGTTATGCAAACTCTTCGAGTTTGCCCGCGGTCAGGGGCTTCGCCCCCGACACCCCGCGAGCGCTTACGCACTCGCTGCCCCCTTCCGCCGGACGCCCCCACAAGTGGGGACTGGCGGGCCTTCCAAAGCCTGGGGACCGCGTGGCCATTTACCGTTGCGAAATCAAAACCGTCAGTCGAAGCCAGGGCGCCAGCGCCGTGGCCGGTGCGGCCTATCGCGCGGGCTTGGATCTCACTGACCTGCGCACGGGGGAGCGGCACGACTACACGCGCAAGAACGGTGTGGTCGCCTCGGGCATTCTGGCCCCAGCAGGCTCCCCCGAGTGGGCCCGCGATCCGGCCCAACTCTGGAACGCGGCCGAAGCCGCCGAGACGCGCAAGAATAGCGTGGTAGCGCGGGAGTTTCTGGTGTCGCTGCCGCACGAGCTGACCGACGACCAGCGCGCCGACCTGGCCCGCGACCTCACCACCGACCTTGTGAAGCGGTTCGGCTTTGCGGCGATGTTCGCCATCCACGCGCCGGACAAGAACGCCGACGAGCGCAACCACCACGTGCACATCCTGGCAACTACCCGGCGCATGGAGCCCACCGGACTGGGCGCGAAAACCCGTGAACTGGACGACCGCAAGACCGGCGCGGTGGAAGAAGTTCGTGCAAAAGTGGCGAGTACCATCAACCAGCACCTGGAACGTGCAGGCTTGTTCGCACGCGTGGACCACCGCAGCTTGCTGGACCAGCAAGTGGCGGCGGCCAACGCCGGGGACTTTGCTCGGGCCGCCGAGTTGGACCGCCAACCGGAACCCAAGGTGGGCCGCACGGCGACCGCCACCGCCCGTCGGGGCAAACGCAGCCCCCGCGCCGAACGTGTCCAGCGGGTGCGCACCGAGAACGCCCAGCAGGCCCAAGCCCAGGCCGATCGCTTTCGTGAACTCAAAGCCCAGGCCTCCGCCGATGGGCGGCTTCAGCAGGTGGACGAGCAGGCTTTGCATGCCCGCGCCCTTTTGGAACGCAGCGAGGCAGGCCGGGCCAAACTGGCCCAGACCATTCCCGCCGTCCCACCAAAGATTGATGTCCCGCCACCTGCGAAACGGCCGGCTTCCCACCAGATCGGGTCGTCCAAGGCCCAGCGCGCCACCAAGGTGGCCGGTCATCGGGTGGGAGGGGCAGCGCCCCGGCTGGCTCCGCAAGTCCACACGAGAGTGATCGGCAACGGTTCCAAGGAAAGCGAGCAGGTGGCGCGCGTGGCCAACGCCTGGCTGGCCACCCTGGAAAAGGATTTGGCTGACCTCCTGAACAAGGCATTGGCCTGGGGGCAGCACCACGCCGACCCGCTGCCCCGCGCTCTGGCCCGAGACTACCTCCACGCGGAAGGCGAAGCCCAGGTTGCCACCGTGTTGCGGGACCAAGCCACCGCCGAGGTCAAACAGGCCCGACGCGATAGGCACGATGCGCGCCATTATCGGGACAAAGGCCAGGCGGGATTGAAGGGCGCCGGCAAGCTGGCCGACCGCCTGGGTTGGACGCCCAAGTCCCTTCGGGACCTGCAGGACGCAGCCAAGCTCTCCGAAGACCAAGTGGCCGTGGCCAAGCAGTCCGAGCGACTCGCCCTGGCTTCCCTGGAAACGGCTACCAAGGAAGCCGAGCGGCAACGCCAGCGGTTGGTCCAGGCGTTCCAGAATTCGCACCCGACCGAGGAATTCCGGTTCCCCGATCAGTGGCCGCCTGCGGCCCCGTCGCCCACAATTAAGCGATCACCCAGCAAGCAGCCTGGGGCGGGCACCGGTTTTCTGCCTCCGCGGTTGGAGCCCCCGCGGTTTCGACGGTCGGAACCGCGTTAAGAACGCAAGTGCAGGTCCTGTCAGGGTGTGACGCTGTCGCCCGTGTATCCCTTGATGAGGCCCAACACCTCCTTCTGCCGCTCAACGGGCAGTCGGGCCACCAATAGGATGACTTCCGCCAACACATCCGAGCTGGCGTGAAAGTAGGCTGGCGGCACGCCAAGCGCCTTGCTTAGGGCTTCCAGGGTTTCGCCGTCGGGCTCTCGCTCCCCACGTTCGTAGCGGGACAGGCGCGACGAAGCCGATTTCTCACTCATGCCGATCAGCGCCCCCAGTTCGACCTGCGACAACCCGGCGGCCTGACGCGCTGCACGAAGGCGCAGGCCGAAGACAGAGATTGCGGGCAACGGAGCGGGCATAGGGGACGGGCAATGGATCAGCTCCTTAGTCTGCACGGACTGGCATGATAAGGCACGCATCTGCCAATATGGCAGATGCCGCCATCCGGCGGACAGCCAAGGAATTGATCATGAAGACCGTTTGCACCGTGCTCGCATCGGTGATTGCCGCTGTGAGCCTTTCTGGATGCAGCAGCAATCAACCGTCCGTTGAAGAAGCCCAGGCCGCCATCGGGACCACCTTCACCCAGGTTTCCAGCGGATCGATGACCGTGACCGGCTATCGGGACTTCCAGCTTTCGGACTGCCGAGACGCCGCCCCGGCCGATGGGGTTGTTTGTGACCTTGGCGGAGAGGTGGTCCTCAATGTGTCAGGCGCCGAACTGGTGCGCCCTATCGTGGAGCCCGTTCGTTTCAGCAAGGCCAACGGCAACTGGACGGCACACAGGCCCTGACCGATGAACTCCTACGCGAACGTGGGCTGCGCGTCGGTTCTTCTCGGGGGAGCCGGTCTCGTCTTCGTCGGTGGCGGCTTGGAGATGCTCCAGAACGGAAGCTCATTTGGGTGGCTGGTGGTCTTGGCAGGCATTGGCACCTGGCTGGTGCTGGGCTTCCTTTTCTGGATCACCCATCGAGCCAACCGACGACGGGCGTGTATCAACCGCCAGCCTTTTCCCCATTTCGCAGAACAAAACCTCCCGCGCGGGGGCTTCTGGCGGGGCTTCCTTTGGACTTGGGCCGGGGTCATTGCCGTCCACATGCTGGTGTTCCTAGTCAGTGGCTTCGCTGATGTGTTTCCCGATGCAGACCTCGTGAGAGGCCTGGCGGCACTTGCGAGCATGACGCTGGCTCCTGCGCACGTCGTGCTGCCCATACTAGGTGGTGCTGCGTTCTTCCTTGTGCGCTCAACATCTGCCTAGGACGCTGGACTTGAAACTCGCACCGGCAACCTGATCTATATAGGGCGCGGACTCTTCTGGCGCACCAAACCATGACAGGGGGCAAGCATGACTAAATTCTGCGTTACAGCCGTGAGACGTGAAAATCCGGATGATGACCGGGTCTCGGAACTTCTTATCTGGAAACACTATTTCAATGAGGATAAGAAAGAGTGGCGATGGAAGCGATTGGGTGCCACAAAATCCGAAGAAGTCGTGAAGCTCCTGATAGAAGGACACGATGTATTCTCTGGAACGTTGAATAAAGACAAAATAAAACTTGGCGAAAGAATTGAATTCATACTCCGCATCACCCACAATGAAAGGGGATTCAATATCACCGAGATGCCGGAGTTCTAGAGCTATTAAAATCTAGAATGGAGCCCCGGATTCGAGGCATTTCCGGGGCTTCTCCTCCATGCATGAAGGAGAAGCTCGTGGGGGCACAGCACCGATAAAGATGATTCAGCGCCCACACAAAGAAATTATTGATGCGCAACTCAAATCAGTGCGGAAGGGTTTCCTTGATCGCCTTGACAATTTGGTCACGAACATCATCTAGGAGGCAGTGCCTGCACCATTCCGTCGCCATGGTTTCCCATACATTGGTCTTGCTTTTCAGTATTTTGTCGCCAACAAGTTCCGGCCACGCATGGAAATGTGGGTTAAGCATGGCGTCTTCAAGATAGGCATGGAGGCTTCCTGCGCCAATTCCAAAGCGCTCATGTAGAAGGCCCCAATTTTTCTCGCGCAAACCCTCAAAGACCACTTGCTCTGGCGCTTTCTCACCAGGGAGCTTCACACACCCAGGTCTCAACTCTTGATCTCCGTCGAGAATTCCCAGTCCTGGCTGCGGCAACTTGCCCTCCGAAGCCAATTTACCCATCATGGTAACTACATTTGCAGGGCCGACAGCAGAAATCTTAATATGGGAAAGGAGGTCGCCACCTTCCACATGTGATGCAACAATCTCTCTGACCCATATTTCTGCGAATCCGTCCTCAACGTAGATGAAGGCTTCCGGGTGCGCGACGTCGTCAAGCTTAGTCAAAGAGAACTCCGGGCTAGCCCCATAGACCACGCTTGGTCCAGCCGGAGTGGGCAAAAGCAAAATACGTGCTTCAGGCGGCAACTCTTCCAGTATGTAGGGACTATGGGTCGATACAATCACTTGTGCGCGCCTCAGGCGACTCAGCTCAATAAGGAAGTTAATTAACCTGCGCTGCGCTTTGGGATGAAGGGATGCTTCCACTTCATCAACTATGATGAGAGAATTCTGAGGAACCTCTTGGAGAGCTCTCATCAAATCCAACGATGTATCTTCGCCCGCACCTTGATGGAACTGAGAAATTTCTCCAAATTCGCGCCTCAGTAGACCCACGGCGCGCTTCTCATTGACGTCAGGCGTAGCGAAACGTGCCCCCTGATACTCCCGCCCCAAAATGTAGGATAGTTTCCCGCGATACTCCTCTGTTAGTTCCTCTGTCGCTATCTCGCCGGCAGCGAGTCGAGCTACCTTTGCGTAACCAGCAGTTGCGTCAAGCGGCAGCGTCCTTGCCACGTCAAACCAATATATGCGACGCGAGTAACGCTTTTCGGGAAAGCTCCAGCGCTTAGTCGGCTTCCTAATTTTGAAGCCTACGGTGTTTTCTCCCAGCTTAATGGCATAGCCCAACTCAACATCACTTAGAGTATCCCAGTGTGTATCCAAGAAGAAGTCAGACGGATAGTATCCAGAGACTTTCGTTTTCTCGTATGCGGCCGCAGCAACTTTTAGGACGGTGCTTTTACCCGCTCCATTTTCCCCAACAATCGCTGCTACTGGGAATTTGAAATGAACGGACTGCCCTTGCCAACCTCGTAGTCCCTTGATATCGACACGATCCAAAAATTGAGGCCATAGACCCCCTTGAAATTGCTCTCGAATGCGCTGAATTTCTCCGTAATTCATTGAGTCCCCCTTTGGATGCTTTGTAGATTGATGCACAACACGGCACGCGTTTGCAAATGAAAGCGCCCTAGACTTGACAAAGCCCCAGGGCGCTCTACTTTGAGTTCATGGCCCCCGGGTTGGACGACCCGGAGGCGAGCAAGGTAGTGACAGCTACGACATGCCCAGGCAGTGCCCCTTGAGCACACATTAGCAAGCCTCGGATGGACCGCAAGCCTCCCTCTCTTCCTCTCCTCCCTGTCAGTCCAGCTCAAAGGCCGTTGGTAGCCGTATCACGGTGCCGGTGGAGTGACCGGCGGTGCACAACGCAATCCTGGGAGCCCAGTGCGGGCTTGGACTGACCATCACCAGCGTGCACCGGTTTTAAAGCGAGGGGACATAGGGCGCGGTATGGCCTGGCAACTCGCGCCAGCCAGGTAACGCAGATGTCGATGGTAACTGGGGAGTGCTCAATCTGGCCCCAGCAGCGTCTCCCATTCGCGGTCCCGTTACCATGGTTCGTTGCTAGGAGAAGCCCCAGGAAAAACGCGCTTGGGCACGGGAAAAGTAAAGCAACACCGGAGAGACGCCCTCGCATGGGGGTGACAGGACCCGGACCCGGCGCGACTAATCGCGTGAACCTGTCGAAGCGGTGCAGATTAGGGAATCACCGCGCCCTGAAGTGCTGGGGTCGCCGCCACGGGACCGACGCAGAGGCCAAGTCACCCCACCGCTTTAGTCAGCGGGGTATGGGGAGACTTTGCCCTTCGGCTGGAGGGGACCCGGAGGGGACCCGACAGCCGAAGGGCAAAGCAGGGGGGCTTTGGCAAAGCTATTAGAGCTTAAGGGAAAACTTCTGCACGCTTTTCCTGTTTTGGATAAGCAGATCCGGCGAAAAATTTTGCGCAGCTTGCCCTTGCACATCGGCGAAAATGCGCTGAACACTGGGCATGACGACCGCCGACCAACGCCGCCTGACCCAAGCCGCCAACTGCTTGCTCAACGCCGCCGGCTACGGCGCAGGCCGAACTGCTGGGCGTGCTGACCAGCGCTGCTGGCACCGCAGTTGTCGTCTATCCGCTTCTCTTCCGGTGACAAACGACTTTGACTTTCGGGACAGCATCGCTAGCACCCGCTACTAGCCTCCCAGTTTTCCAGTCACGGAGTAGAGGGGCTCCAACAGCCATTCGTAGAGCTTGCGACGCTCGCCCATGATATCGGCTTCAAGCTGCATGCCCGGGCGGAGCGTCTCTATCTTCCCGTATGCCAGCACTCCCTGTTGGTCCAACGAGACCAGAACTCGATACAGGGACTGCTTTGCATCGCTGCCCTCCTGGGCTCCCGTCAACGCGCTGCGAGAGATGCGGATGACCGTTCCTTCGTGGGCTCCGAACTTCTGGTAAGGATAGGCTTGATAGCGCAGGAGAACTCTGTCGCCCGATTTGACGAACCCAATGGCCGAACTGGGCACCAACAGCTGTGCCCGGAGCTCGGACCCCTGGGGGAGCAGGCTGAGAATGGGCTGGCCCGGCTGCACCGCTTGGCCAGCCTCAACCAGACGATTTGCCACCAATCCAGTAACCGGTGCGCGAAGCAACAACTCTCCGTCAGCCTCCATCCGAACGGTCTCCTGGCTCAGTGCAGCCAGATCACGTTCAGAGGCCGCCTTGGCCGAGAGCCTCTGATGCGGAATTTCTGCGAGCCGCTGTTCCAGTTCGGCCAGGCTCCGGCGAATCGAGGTCGCTTGGCGTTGAAGTGCCTGTTGCGCGTTGACCGCCTCGAGTATCGATTGCTCTTGTTGGTTGATCTGAACCAGGCTTACGTAGCGCTCATCTTCGACGCTCCGAAATCGGGCGAGGGTCTCGCGACCAATTCGCACCTGCTCGCCGCGGGTGTGGATCTCTGCCTCAATCTGCGAAAGCTCGCGCAGCATCGCCGAGCGTTGGGCCTTGGCTCCCTCCTGTTGTGCCGCGAGCTGCCTGTCCTGGAACTCGCTCATCGCCTCCACACTGGTCATACGGGAGCGCTGTGCGTCAAGCAACGTGGACACGGCATCCTGCCCTGAGGAGGTGACCCGCGGCACGTTGATCGTCAGCAGCCCGTCCTGGCGCCGGACGTGGTCGCCTTCTTCGACATCCAGTCTCGCAACCACGCCAGCCGACGGAGCGACCACGGTGGAAAGCCCGAGATCAGGCACAAGCTCGCCCATAACCCTGGATCTGCGTGAATACTCGCCCAGGTAGAGGAAGCCGACGATGGCCGAGGCAGCCATCGCTGCGAACACCGCAAGAATCCAGAAACGGAGCGGTTGCGCCAGGGACACTCCACCGAGCCAGCTTCGTCGCTGGGCATCGATGGCTTCCTTGCGGAAGAGGCGGCTCATGCGAGGACCTCCTCAAGGCCGTCCCGTGCGGCTTTCGCGGAGCTTGATGCGTTCTGCACCAACTCGCGCGCTACCGCGCCCGCGTGCATGATCAGCACCCGGTCTGCACTGGCGATGGTCTCTGGGCGATGGGCGATGATCACCCGGGTCAGTTCGAGCTGTCGGACGGCTTCATTCACCAGCCTTTCCCGCGCAACATCCAGATGGCTGGTTGCCTCGTCCAGGAAGAGCAACTGGGGCTTGCGATACAGGGCGCGTGCGAGGATCACCCGCTGCTTCTGACCGCCAGAGAGGGTCGTCCCCATGTCGCCGATCAGGCTGTTGTAGCCCATGGGCATCGCTGCGATGTCGTCATGCACGGCGGCCAACTCTGCGGCTTCACGCACCCTGGCTTCATCGTGGTGATCGTCTTCGAAGGCGATGTTCTCGCTGACACTTCCCGCGAAGAGCTGGTCATCCTGCATCACCGCGCCGATCATGCGGCGATACTCGCTTACGCTGACCTTTGACAAGGTCACGCCTCCGATGCGGATCTCACCTTCCGTCGGCTGAAGAAGGCCGAGGAGAATCTTGATCAGCGTGGTCTTTCCGCAGCCAGATGGACCGATGATGGCGACTGACTCACCAGGATCCACTACAAAACTACAGTTCCTCAGCACCCAGGGCTCTCCGGGGGCGTAGCGGAATCCAAGCCCTTCGACCTCAATTCGGATGCCGTCCGGCAGCAGGTCACTTGCGTTTGAAGGGAGGGACTCTGGTTCGGCAAGAACAATGTCGGAGAGCCGCTCGCCATGCAGGCGGAGCATGCGGAACTCCACCCACTTGTCGATCAAGGTTCCTATCCTCTGTGAAAACTGGTCCTTGTAGGCGAGGTAGGCAATCAGCATACCGACGGAGAAGACGTTCTCCATCGCCAGCAGTGCTCCCAGCCAAATTACCGCAATGCGCTCCAGTCCAAACAGCAACTGATTGGCCCCGCCGAAGCTCAGCCCAAACTTTGCTAGCCAAATGTCGTGATTGACCGTTTCATTCATGAGATTGAAGTAGCCGGCTTGGCGAACGGAATCCCGACCGGCAACTTTCACCGACTGAACTCCACGAATGGACTCAAGCAGGTGGCTCTCCTGCCGTGCCCCTGCGATCAACTGTTTTTCTGTTCCTCTTCGGAAAGGCGCAAAGGCACAAGCACGCGCGATTGCATACAGAGCAACTGCAAGCAATGTGACCAGCGCCAACTTCCAGTTGTAGAGCAGCATCATTCCCAGCGTCACCACCGCCATGAGGCCATCAACGAACGCTTCGACGAAACTGGTTGTCAGCGTTCGTTGTATGGCCTGGACGCTCGACATCCGTGAGGTGACATCACCCAGATGGCGCTTCTCAAAGAAGTCCAGGGGCAAACGCAACAGGTGCCGGAAGACGTTGCCGGTCCATTGCAGATTGAGCCGATTTGATAGGTAGATGACTGCTCGGCCTCGGATCTGCCCAATACAGACCTGCAGCAGCAGTGCCAGGGCAAACCCGGTGCCCAGCACGGTCAGCAAGTCCTTGTCATGGGCAATGAGGGCTTGATCCACGGTCCATTGCATGAAGAATGGCGCTATCAGGACGAACACCTGAAGAGCAACGGACAGAAGCAGCAGCAGGGCAAGCGCTTTCCAAAGCCCATCGATCTTTCCTGTCAGCTGCGCGAGCGAGACGGCCGGTGGGCGAGGAGTAGCCCGGAACTCCGCAGTTGGATGCAACTCCAGCGCAATTCCGGTGAAGTGGCGCGAGACCTCATCCAGAGAAAGCCTGCGTTTGCCAAAGGCCGGATCCAGAACGGTCACGCCATTGCGACGGACCTTGCTGATCACAACGAAGTGGTTGAGGTCCCAGTGCGCAATGCAGGGCAGTTGAAGTTGGCTCAGATGCTCCAAGTCCAAGCGCAGGGGGCGGCAGCGAAAGCCGAGCGCGCCTCCAGTTTCAATGATCTGAGCAAGCGTCGCGCCTTTAAGCGAAAGGGCATGGCGACGACGGAGTTCCCGCAGTCCAATGTTGTTGCCATGATGCGACGCAACCATGGCCAGGCATGCAAGGCCGCACTCCGCTGCCTCGGATTGAATCACGGCGTCAATAAGATCACATCTCTCTATCGATAGAAATGGCGAATTGAACAGGGTAGTTGCTGAAAGCTCTGCAGAATTGCGCGTAATGCGAGAAGGGCGGGGTAGAACACCCCGCCCCTTTAATCGTGAATTCAAACTATTGAGACTGTCCCGATCGCTTATCAGAATTTTCTTGCTTTGCGAGGTATTTCCCGCCGTGGTAGCCAGCCACAAAAAAAGCAAAGGCTGCTACAAGAGCGAAAGCAAGGATATTTGCGTCACTGTGCTTGGTCATTTGAATCAAAGGCTCCTCCGGGTTGACATTCGTGCTTGCCTGCGCGAGTCGCTGGCTTGAACGCACGGCGCTGCATGGGAAGGTCCGCTGGTGTTCACGACTGAATTCCGTAGTCCCTGAGCGTCGGGTAGAATATGACCCACTGCGTTATTGTGAGATTTATTGTGCCGTGGACTGTCGCCAGCTGGGTTGTGCTCAGGTTGAATGGATAGGCCAAAATGCATAGCAGTATCGAAAATAGGAATGACGAGATAACGGCGTCGACGTGAACCGCAGCAAATGCCGCGCTAACCACGATGGCTCCCAATACGCGCCCGAAGTAGTGAGATACGCCATCAAAGAGCAGGTGTCTCACTACCTTCTCCTCGAAAAGAGGTCCGATGATGCAGGTCGAAATCAAGCCAAGAACATAGAAATTGATTGGAATTTCGCTAAAGGGGATGAATTTTGTGTGCGGTATTGCAGGGATTCCAACGACGTAAACCCAAATCGCGCCTCCAGCGATCCCAATGGCAACCAAGGCAGCGCCAAGCCGGAAAGTCCACTCTCTCCTGGGTTCATTGGGAAGTAGCCAGACACAAACCGCGAAGGCGAGAAGTTCGACGATCGCTCTTGATCCAAAAACGTCGAAGTATTTCAGAACTCCAAGTGCCGCACCGGCGCCCACAGTTGCAATTGCAGCTACGAATATCTTGTTCTCCGCTATGGGGCGAGGCCTCCAGTGCGCGATTCTCCTGAGCAAGAACTTTCTCCCGAGGGCCCAGGCCCGGAATTGGGCCTGGGCCTTAGCTAACGCGCCTACATCATCCTGAATTGTGCCTCAGAGGTTCCGCCTCGTATTCACGCTGGCGCCCGATCAGGCATTCTGGATCATTGAGCCATGAGGTGATGGTAGATTAGACCAGCAGCGCCGATTCCACTGAAGGGCGCAACCCTTCCATACATATACGCGGTCTCCATGAAGCTGTGGAGAGTTCCGCTGACGTGGCTTCCTTCGCTCGAACCAATCTGAATGTTGATGCCCTTCGTACCGCCTGACACTTCTGCAAGTTCCAATTGACTAAGATCACGCATATAGCCTCCATTGCGATGCTGTCGGAGTAATGAGAGTTGCGAATTCGCCTCGAGACCAAGCGTGGCGGCATCGAGTTAACCAATATTCTCGATGCGCCGGAGCTTCGTCAGCGACGCGCTGTGGCCTTCGTGGTTCACATTGGTGCACCCAGCAGGCGCTTTCATTCAAGACTGTGACGGCCCTTCCGCACAATCCAACTGAGGCCACTTGAAATGTTATGACATAACAATATATGTTCGCAGACTGTCCGCAGCCGAGGCTGCCTCGGGCCACTGTGTTGCTTGATGCACCTGTGGCTTCGCAGTGGGCCGACCAATGCCTCGTCTGGCCAGCTCCGACGGAAGCCAAACTCTTGCCCTGCTCCTGCCGCCTCAGGCTGGAGCGTGCTCGGGCTTTGCTTTCGCACGCTTTCGCGGAGCACCTTCGGACAGGAGTGCCTTGAGAACCGGTAGGTTCAAGTTGAAGTCCAGCACTGCCAGCCCAGGGGTGTTCGCGCCCGGGCCATGCAGATCTTCTTGGACGGTGAATTCGTGGCTATACGTGGCTTGGTGCTCGTCGTCAGCTCGCTCAACCACCTGGACCCGCAACTCGGACGGTATGCCTGCGCGTCCGAGAGGCTGAACTTCTGCTTTCGAAGTGAGTGGAAACCGCGCCTCATCGGCTTCCACGTCTTGCCGGGCCAACGCCATCCCAACCGCGGCAGTCATGCGGATGTTTTGTTTCTTTTTGCCTCTCGCGCAATTCGCTTGGCTTCCGTAGCGGCCCGTTGCAAGTTCTCCCCAAATTGACCCGGCACATGCGACGGCAGGGTCACCGGCGGATTGAACATCGCCAACGTCTCCACCCGCAGAGGCAAGGTCTCTGGCTGAACTGCCGCTGGCACGGCCAACCCACTGTTGTCCACGTAGACTTTCCGCAAGACCGATTTGGGCGGTTTGCCATGTCCGGTGATGCGGCCAATGGCCACGTCCCGGGCGCCGACCTCCATGCCGGTGGCCAACAGCGCTCGATCCATGTGGGTAATGAAGTAGTGCCTAAAGGCATGAAATCCCATGCCCTCTTCGGTGATGCCTTGCCGCTTGATGTAGGTCGAAAACTGCCGTGACAGCTGACGCCCAAAGCCCAATCCTGTGCTGTTGGGAAGGTCCGGAAAAAGGCGATCCACGCCGGACGCTCGCACCTCATCTACGAAATGGAGGAAACCTGCATCCAACACCGGTTGCGCCAATGGAACGAACCGAAGTGAGCTCGTGTTCTTGACCTTGTTTCCTTCTCCCAGAGTTGTGACCAGGAAGCCGGCAACCCCATTCACATGCATCACATCTGCTGCGCGCAGCTGCGCCACTTCGTTCACGCGCGCGCCGCTGTATAGACCCAATATCGGCCCCCAGAAGCGATGCGGATACTTCGAGGCCCAGCGCAAGAAACCCGATCCGAACACTGCTTTCAGTTCGTCATGAGTGAACGGGCGACCCGTTTCCGGCTCCTCCACTCCTCGCCGTTCCGACGGTGAGGCGATGCCCTCCATCGGGTCAAGCTGTAGAAGCCGCTGTTTGCGCAGGTGCGAAATGAACACCCTCAATCTGTCCCAATGCTTGCTGAGCGTGGCACTGGCCGGTGCCTTTTCGCCGTTGCGTTTGGAGAGCGCGAGAACCTCCAGGACACTGAGGTCGCGATACAGCTTGTGCTTGGTTGCGTTTCTAGGCCAATGCTCCACCGCGTCCATGAAGGCCTGCACGTGGTCAGCGTCCAGTGTGGAAACAGGAATGTCCCCAACAAGGCCCAACAGAATTCGCAGGCTGTGCCGACTTTCGATGATGGTTTTCGGCGCCAGCTTTCCCAAGCTGGTCAGATGCTTATCGATACAGACGGAGAGCAGTGGTCCTGACGGGACCGTAGCCGACTTGGGCACCTGAGGCAGGTAGCCGGCCAACGCAGCAGCCAGCGGATCCTTCTCCGCCACTTGCCCCATCAGCCGCTCCAGCATCTCCACGTCCTGGAGTGTCTCCAGCTGAGCCTCAGCAACATGCGTTCCGTTGCGCAGGGTCATGCCTTTGATGATCAGGTCCCTGCGTCCAGCAGCACGTGCAGCTTCCAGTGCCTTCTTCAGATCCACCGCGTCCCCCTGGCGTATCGCTTCGAATGCCTGAGAGAGTGCCACGCCCATGCAGGCGGCCACCAGCCGTGCCCTATCGCCGGCAGGCTCATGGAGAGGACGAACGAGGAAGCGCGAACCGATGGCGGCACGCAAATCGATGGGCACAAGAAAGCGGGCGTATAGCCCACTGGGACGAGAAAGAAGCAGCGGCTTGGGCAAAAACGATACCTCGAACGATACCTGGACAGGTCGTTTGAGCGTTCGTTCTTCTGCCAAATCACCCGTGCGCTATCAACAACTTAGGCGCAGATCCGGTGTCAAATGGAGCGGGCGATGGGAATCGAACCCACGTCAGTAGCTTGGGAAGCTACAGCTCTACCATTGAGCTACGCCCGCGTTGCGGTGGAAAGTCTATGCGCTGGGGCCGGTGTTGTGCAATGGTGCCCCCCCGCATCAGAGCGGGGTCGGAGCCCTTTCGTTGCCGAAAGGGATCCGACCCCGCCTGGTTTCTGCTTAGAAGCTGCCGCTGAAGTTGGCGAACAGCGTCGCGTCCTGGGCACGCTTCTGCCCGGCCGAAGCGCTCAGGCCGAAGTTGCTCTGCAGGCCGAACAGCTCGGTACGGGCACCCAGCACCACGGTGGCGTAGTTCTTGTCGAAGTTCAGGCCCGGCACGCGATAGCTGCCCAGTTCCGGCAGCGTCTGCAGCCATGCGCTGGCCTGCTTGGTGTCTTCGAACTCATGGTCGTAGGTCAGCTGCGCGTATGGCTTGAGGGTGCCGCCATCGAAGCGGGCCTGCCAGCCGATGCGGCCAACGGTCGAGTCAACGTTCTGTCGGTCGTAACCCAGCGCGGTGGCCAGGGTGCCGGCCGCAGCGCTTTCGGTGTAACCATCGATCTTCACCTTCTGCCAGATCACCGAAGCGATCGGACCGTGGCGGAAGCCGCCTTCGGTGCCGAACTCGTAACCGGCGTTCAGGGCGGCAGTCAGGTTGCTGCCGTCCGGCGAACCACCGTGCTCGCGGGTGGCCGGGCCGAGCTGGACCTTGCGGTTCACGTCATACGACAGCCAGGTGTAGCTGACCTGGCCGTTGACCCAGATGCGATCGCCGTACCAGCCGGCGAACAGACCGGCGGTGGTGTCCTTCTGGGTGAAGTCGCCACGGCTGTTGCCGAAATCGGCGTTGAGGCGGCCGAAGCCGGCGAAGCCGCCGACCACCATGCCGTCGCGCGCCCAGTCGATGCCGAACAGGCCGGCCGGCGCCAGGCCGTCGTACAGATCCGCGTGGTCGTAGCGCTGCAGGTCACCGCGCACGCCACCCCACCAGGACAGGCCGTCGGCCGGACGACCGCCCAGGTGCATGCTGACCTGGTCGGCACGCGAGCGACCAATGGTCTGCGCCGAGTGGCTCAGCACCTGCTGCAGGCGCGGGGCTTCCAGCACCGAGACCGCGTACTGGCCCAGCAGCTGGTGGCCCGCCGTGGTCGGATGCACGCCATCGGCAAACAGATAGGTGTTGGCCGCATCCGGGCTGACGTAGCTGGTCGGATTGCAGGTCAGGATGCTCTGCGTCGAGTTGGCCGGATCGATCTTGCAGGCGGTGCTGGTGACGTTGGTGAAGCCATACATGCCTGGATTGGCGGCGACTTCGCCCAGAACGGTGAAGGTATCGAGCGGAATGAACTCGATACCGGCCTGCTTCAGCCCGCCGTACAGCGCTTTGTTGTAGCCGGCCGACAACGCGGTGGCAGCGGCGGCATTCGGGCCGCGGAAGGCCGGAGTCAGGCCGACGTTGGGCAGGTTCGGCACCAGCACGTATTCGGCACCGGCCTGCTTCAGCGCGCCGACCAGGGCGATCTGGTCGGTGACGGCGGCGCCGATGATGGCCTGTGCCTGCGTCGGCGCAGCGGCGGCGGCGAACAGGTCATTGGCACCGCCCCACACCGTATACAGGACATTGGCGTCAGCCTTGCCGCCATTGGCAGCCAGATAACGGGCCGCCTGCGACTTCAGCGACGGGATGGTTCCCATCGGACTCGCCACGTCCACGCCGACGCGGGCACCGCCGACCGCGTAGTTGTCACCGCTCTGGCCGTTGCCATTGGCGGCGCCATTGAGGCCATAGTAGTTGGCGACCTGCTGCGACCACACCCAGCCCGGGTTGGTGGTGAACTGGCCGGTTACCGGGCGCACATCGGCCGGCAGCAGCGGGCGGAAATAGCCGGCATCGGTCAGGCTGTCGCCGAAGAACACGGCCTTGGAATACGGGGATTCGCCTGCCATGGCCGGAAGCGCGGCCAGCGCGATCGCGGCCGCCATCAGGGAGCGGATCGGGTGTTTGCTGAGCTGCATGTAGGAAACTCCTGTGGGGAAATCATTGGGGACCCGGCGCACGTACGCCGGCGCACGGTGAATGGTTTCACTGCGCCGCGTTTTGCTCACGCTGCGCCGCCGCATGGATTGTCGCCCGATCACCGGGAAACCTGCTGTGCCGGAGCTGGCGCCCCGTTCAATTTGCAAGCGTTCCGATCCCGGCGGGCTATCGGCGACAATGCGCGGATGAACATCCAGCTCAATGGCGAACCCCGCACCCTGCCCGCTTCGGCGACCGTCCACGACCTGCTCGAGGCCGAGCAGTTGCTGCAGCGCCGGGTGGCCGTGGAGGTCAATGGCGAAATCGTCAGCCGCAGCCGCCACGGCGAACATGTACTGGCCGAGGGTGATGTGGTCGAGATCGTGCACGCACTGGGCGGGGGTTGAGGCTGCGCGGGTCTTCAGGGGTCAGAGCCCTTTGCCGGTGGCAAAGGGCTCTGACCCCATGCTCGGCCCTGCCCGCTGTATGACCCCATCTTCAGGCGGATAGGCGATAATCGCGCCATGAACGTTCATGTCTCCCCCGATTCGCTGGTGATCGCCGGCAAGACCTATGGCTCGCGGCTGCTGACCGGCACCGGCAAGTTCAAGGATCTGGAAGAAACCCGCCTGGCCACCGAGGCTGCAGGCGCCCAGATCGTCACCGTGGCGATCCGCCGCACCAACATCGGGCAGAACCCGGGGGAGCCGAACCTGCTCGACGTGCTGCCGCCGGAGCGCTACACCATCCTGCCCAACACCGCCGGCTGCTACACCGCCGAAGATGCCGTGCGCACCTGCCGCCTGGCCCGTGAGCTGCTGGACGGCCACAACCTGACCAAGCTGGAAGTGCTGGGCGACCAGAAGTCGCTGTACCCGGACGTGGTGCAGACCCTCAAGGCTGCCGAGCAGCTGGTCAAGGACGGTTTCGAGGTGATGGTCTACACCTCCGACGACCCGATCCTGGCCAAGCGCCTGGAAGAGATCGGCTGCGCCGCGGTGATGCCGCTGGCCGCGCCGATCGGTTCGGGCCTGGGCATCCAGAACAAGTACAACCTGCTGCAGATCATCGAAGACGCCAAGGTGCCGATCATCGTCGACGCCGGCGTGGGCACCGCCTCCGACGCGGCGATCGCAATGGAGCTGGGCTGCGATGGCGTGCTGATGAACACCGCCATTGCCGGTGCACGCCACCCGGTGCTGATGGCCAGCGCCATGCGCAAGGCAGTCGAGGCCGGCCGCGAGGCCTTCCTGGCCGGGCGCATTCCGCGCAAGCGCTACGCCAGCGCCTCCTCCCCGGTGGATGGGCTGATCGGCTGATGACCAATCCTTTTGACAGCGCCGGCTCCAAGGCCCCGCCCAAGCCCTTCACTGTGAGCGAGGGCCGCCGCGAGGTGCGCAGCTTCGTGTTGCGCCAGGGCCGCTTCACTCCCGCCCAGCAGCGCGCGTTCGATGAACGCTGGCCGCGCTTCGGCATCGACTACAACGGCCAGCCGCGCGACCTGGATGCCACCTTCGGCCGCCCGGCGCACAAGGTGCTGGAAATCGGCTTCGGCAACGGTGCCGCGCTGCGCTTCGCCGCCCAGCACGACCCGTCGCGCGACTACATCGGCATCGAAGTGCATGCCCCGGGCGTGGGTCGCCTGCTGAACGCGCTGGCCGAGGACAACGCCGACCACGTGCGCCTGTACCACCACGATGCCGTGGAGGTGCTGCAGAACGAGATCGCCGACGGTGCGCTGGATGAAGTGCGCATCTACTTCCCGGACCCGTGGCACAAGAAGCGCCACAACAAGCGCCGCCTGCTGCAGCCGGCGTTCGCCGACCTGCTGGTGCGCAAGCTGCGCCCGGGTGGCCGCCTGCACTGCGCGACCGACTGGGAAGACTACGCCGAGCAGATGTGGGACGTGCTCGATGCCACTGCCGGCCTGGTCAACCGTGCCGGCCCGCGTGGCAGCGTGCCGCGCCCGGACTGGCGCCCGCAGACCCACTTCGAGACCCGCGGCCAGAAGCTCGGCCACGGCGTCTGGGACCTGCTGTACGACCGCACCTGACGATCATCTGAGGACACCGCGCCCCACATGGATACCGCGCTGACGCTGACCAACGACATGAAGCTCGTGCTCGGGCTGGTCGGCTTCACGATGGCGATGTTCCTGTTCGAGCGCATCCGCGCCGACGTGGTCGCGCTGGTGGTGCTGGTGGTGCTGGGTGTCACCGGCCTGATCGCGCCAGAAGAGATCTTCGGCGGCTTCTCCGGTAACGCGGTGATGAGCATCATCGCCACGACCATCCTCGGTGCGGGTCTGGACCGCACCGGGGCGCTGAACCGGCTGGCCGCCTGGCTGCTGCGGCGCGGCCATGGCGTCGAGCAGCGGCTGCTGATGATGACCACGGCCATCGCCGGCCTGAACTCGTCCTTCATGCAGAACCCGTCGGTGATGGCGCTGTACCTGCCGGTCGCTTCGCGGCTGGCAGCGCGCACCGGCCTGACCCTGCAGCGCCTGCTGCTGCCGATCTCGGCGGCGATCGTGATGGGCGGCGCGCTGACCATGGTCGGCAACTCGCCGCTGATCCTGCTGAACGATCTGCTGGCCTCGGCCAACAACAACCTGCCCTCGGGCCTGGCCACCATCGAACCGCTGCGCATGTTCGCGCCGCTGCCCATCGGCGTGGCCCTGCTGATCGCCTCGCTGCTGTATTTCCGCTATTACGGCGACCGCAAGCTGGTCGAAGAAGAAAGCCTGGTCAACGACGGTGTCACGCCGGCGCGCACCGAGAGCTACTTCGCCAAGACCTACGGCATTGAAGGTGATGTGTTCGAGCTGGTGGTCAGTGCCGAAAGCCCGCTGGTGGGCATGACCCTGGGCGAGGCCGAGAACCTGCACGACGCGCCGCTGCTGCTTGCCCTGAAGACCGGCAACGACACCCGCCTGGCGCCGCCGGCGGAAATGCGCATCTGGGTTGGCAGCGTGCTCGGTGCGATGGGGCCGCGTGAGCAGATCAGCGACTTCGCGCAGAACCAGTTCCTGCGCATGTCCTCGCGCCTGAAGCACCTGGGCGACCTGTTCAATCCCAGCCGTGCCGGTATTTCCGAGGCGGTGGTGCCGCCGACCTCGAACGTGATCGGCAAGAGCGCGGCCGATCTGCGCCTGCGCAAGGAGCGCGGCATCAGCCTGCTGGCGATCAACCGCGACAAGCAGGTGATCCGCGAGGACGTGCGCGATGTGCAGCTGCGCGCCGGTGACATGCTGGTGTTCCACAGCATCTGGACCGACCTGGCGCAGGCCGCGCGCAGCCGCGACTTCGTGGTGGTGACCGACTACCCGACGGGCGAACAGCGCCCGCACAAGTTCAAGATCGCGATGGCGATCTTCGCGTTGACCATCCTCATCGCGCTGACCAGCAAGCTGCCGGTGGCGCTGACGCTGATGACCGGCGTGGCTGGCATGCTGCTGACCGGCGTGCTGCGCATGGACGAGGCCTACGCCTCGATCAACTGGAAGACGGTGTTCATGATGGCCGGGCTGATTCCGCTCGGCTGGGCGATGGATTCCAGCGGTGCGGCGGCGTGGGTGGCTGGCCATACCATCGACAAGTTGCCCACCGGTATCCCGATCTGGGTGCTGGAAGTGGCACTGGCGCTGCTGACCACGGCGTTCTCGCTGGTGATCAGCCACGTGGGTGCGACCATCGTGATGGTGCCCATTGCGGTGAACCTGGCACTGGCGGCCGGTGGCAACCCGACCGCGTTCGCGCTGATCGTGGCGCTGTCGGCGTCCAACAACCTGATGACGGCATCGAACCCGGTGATTTCGATGATCACCGGTCCGGCCAATTACACCCCGCGCGAGATGTGGCGGGTCGGCGGACCGTTGTCGCTGATCTACACCTGCGTGGTGGTATTGATGATCAACCTGATGTTCTGAGGGTTGGGGTTTGTTGGCAGGGCTGCGCCCTGCACCCGCAGAAGCCGAAGCAACGGCAACAGCGTGCATTCCGTGGGATGGCGGGGCACTGTGGGTTTGCGGGGACGCCGTGAACCCGTCCATGGGGGCTTGGTCGCGGCATCCATGCCGCTCACACCCCGCAAACCCACAGTGCCCCGCCTTCGACAGGTTCATGCTGCTGATGGTGGGTGCCGACCTTGGTCGGCACGGATCTCGCTCTGGTGGGTGTCGACCTTGGTCGACACGGCTTTTGTAGAGTCGAGCCGTGCTCGACTGCTTCCGGCCTCAGGCCAGGTAAACCTGCCCGTCACGCACGTCCACCGGCACGGCGCGCAGGCGGTCGCCCTTGCACGGGCCGGCAATGCAGTCGCCGCTGTCCAGGGCGAACGAGGCGCCATGCGCGGCGCACACCAGGTGGCCCTCACGGCTCTTCAGGAACTGGCCAGGAGCCCAGTCCAGGCGGCGGCCGGCGTGCGGACAGATGTTCAGGAAGGCTCGGACCTGCCCGCCGTCGCGGTACAGCACCAGCGACTCGGCATCGCCATCAACCACCGCTTCGACCTCGGCAAACGCGCCATCGGCAATGGCTTCAAGGGCGATCAGGGCAGCGGCGGTAGTCATGGCGAAGGCTCGGACGGTAAACCGGAATTGTCGCATGCCTGCTCAGGTGACTGGCTGCGACATGAACACAAGTCATTGATCCGTAATAAGCACAGGCTATATTTAACGAGTTTTTCACTCAATGACAGTGGCGCGTCCCGATACTCTGGTTTCGCTGATCCCAGCCTATCGAGCCGCCATGTTCAATCGCGCATCCGCCTTCAACCAGTTCCGCACCCTGTTCGCGCCGCGCAAGCCGCGCCATCCGCTGGTGCGCGTTGCCGTGGGCCTGCTTGGCCTGGCGATCCTGGCCGCGATGGTGTTCATCGGTGTGTTCGTCGGTGCGGCGATGATCCTGGTCGGCCTGGCGTGGAAGCTGCTGGCCTCGCGCAAGCCCGGCGCCGCGCGTCCGGTCGACCCGACCGTGGTCGAGGGCGAGTACCGCGTAGTGCGCAAGCCGGTGCTGCCGGCCTCGCGCTGATCCACGTCTTCCGCGCCCGCTGACGGCGGGCGCCATGCGTTCTAGACTGCGGGCACGCCCTTCCTGGATGCCCGCATGTCCGATGTCTCCGATGTGATCCCCGCCGTAGCCCTGCCGCGTGTACCGGTGGCGGGCGGCGGCAGTTTCCCCGTGCACCGCATCTACTGCGTCGGCCGCAACTTCGCCGACCATGCCCGTGAAATGGGCGCAGCGGTGCCAGCGGCCGATGACCGCGGCCGCCCTATGTTCTTCAGCAAGCCGGCCGATGCGATCGTGGTCGGCCACGACGACGTGATCCCCTATCCGCCGGCAACCGCCAACCTGCACCACGAAGTGGAGCTGGTGGTGGCGATCGGCCGCGATGCGCCTGCCGGTGAGCTGGCCGTGGCCGATGCTGAAACACTGGTCTACGGCTACGCCGTCGGCCTGGACCTGACCCGCCGCGACCTGCAGGCCGCGGCCAAGGACAAGGGCCATCCGTGGGACGCCGCCAAGGGCTTCGATGCCTCCGCGCCGATCAGCGAAATCGTCCACGCCGAGGAAGTCGGCGACCTGGCCGCGCTGAACCTGTCGCTGGAGGTCAACGGCGAGGTGCGCCAGCAGGCGCTGCTGGACCAGATGATCTGGAACGTGCCGGAGATCCTGCACGAGCTGTCCAAGCTGTGGCAGCTGCGCGCGGGCGATCTGGTGTTCATGGGCACGCCGTCCGGGGTCGCCGCTTTGAAGCCGGGCGATCGCTTCAGTGCGCGCCTGGAAAACGTGGCCGAACGCCATGGCGTGATCGCGGGCTGACATCACCTGCGCTACCCTGCGCGCTGTCCACTTCCCCACCGGAGAACAACAACAATGGGAATGCTCACCGAGTTCAAGGAATTCGCGATGCGCGGCAACGTCATCGACCTCGCCGTCGGCGTGGTGATCGGCGCGGCCTTCGGCAAGATCGTGACCGCGCTGGTCGAGAAGATCATCATGCCGCCGCTGGGCTACCTGATCGGCCGCGTGGACTTCTCCAGCCTGGCCTGGACGTTGTCGCCGGCTCACCTGGGCCCGGATGGCAAGGAGATTCCGGCCGTGGTGGTTGGCTATGGCGACTTCATCAACACCGTCATCCAGTTCGTGATCGTGGCCTTCGCCATCTTCATCGTGGTCAAGGCGATCAACCGCCTGTCGCGCAAGCAGGAAGCAGCACCGGCCGCCCCGGCCGAGGAAGTGGTGCTGCTGCGCGAGATCCGCGACAGCCTGAAGAAGTAAGGGTACCGGGTGCCGTCGGCGCCCCTCCCACCTGTAGAGCCGAGCCCACGCTCGGCTGATCTGCAAAAGGCAGCCGAGCATGGGCTCGGCTCTACAGAAGCAGGCGAAAGCCCCGCTCCGGCGGGGCCTTCGCTTTGCCGGACATGGCGGAAAACAGCGTTCGCGCCAGGCATGACCTCCCGCCCATGCGCGGGCCTGAACGACTGTTAAGCTCCAAGGCTTGGTCCCTTCCGGAGTTGCCCATGCGTCGCCGCGTCCTTGCCATCGCATCCTCCCTCGCCCTGCTGGCCGCTCCGGCCTTTGCGGCGCCGCACATCACTACCCTGCCCCCGGCATCGCTGGCCACCGCTGCACAGCTGCGCGATCAGGCACTGGCCGACGACACCGGCTGGAAGGTGGTCGAATCGCTCACCACCGAGATCGGCCCGCGCATCGCCGGCAGCGAAGCCGACGCCCGTGCCGTGGCCTGGGCCGAAGCCAAGTTCAAGGCCCTCGGCTTCGACAAGGTGTGGAAGGAGCCGGTGACGTTCCCGAAGTGGGAGCGCCGCAGCGAACACGCCGCCGTGACCGGCAAGAACCCGCAGCCGCTGCAGATCACCGCACTGGGCGGCAGCCCGGGCGGCACCGTTGAAGCCGAAGTGGTCCGCTTCGCCGATCTGGCCGCACTGCAGGCCGCACCGGCCGGTTCGCTGAAAGGCAAGATCGCCTTCGTCGATTACCAGATGCTGCCGTTCCGCGATGGCCGCGACTACGGCCGTGGCGGTGCGATCCGCAGCAAGGGCCCGTCCGAGGCCATCCGCAAGGGCGCGGTGGGTTTCCTGATGCGCTCGGCCGGTACCGACTCGCACCGCGTGCCGCACACCGGCATCACCCGTTTCGATGACGGCCTGACCCCGGTGCCGTCGGCGGCGCTGTCGGTGCCCGATGCCGACCAGCTGGCGCGCCTGCTGGCCCGTGGCAGCACCACGGTGAAGGTCGCGCTGGATTGCGGTTGGGATGGCACCGCCACCTCGTACAACGTGATCGGCGAGATCACCGGCCGCAGCCTGCCGAAGGAAGTGGTGGTGATTGGTGGTCACCTGGATTCATGGGACCTGGGCACCGGCGCGGTGGATGACGGCGCGGGCGTGGGCATCACCATGGCCGCAGGCCACCTGATCGGCCTGCTCAAGCAGGCACCGAAGCGCACCATCCGCGTGATCGCCTTCGCCAACGAGGAACAAGGCCTGTACGGCGGCAAGGCCTACGCCGAAGCGCACGCCAAGGACGTGGCCCTGCACCAGCTGGCTGCCGAGAGCGATTTCGGTGCTGGTCGCATCTACGCCTTCAACACCGGTTCGCCGAACCCGGAAGGCTCGCGCGAAGCGACGAAGCAGATTGCCGAAGTGATGAAGCCGCTGGGCATCGAGTACCAGGCCGACAAGGGTGGCCCGGGACCGGACGTCGGCCCGCTGGCCGCCAAGGGCGGTGCGTGGGCGTGGCTGGCGCAGGATGGATCGGACTACTTCCACCTGCACCACACCGCCGACGACACGCTGGACAAGATCGACCCGAAGGCACTGGCACAGAACGTGGCCGCGTACACCGTGTTCGCGTACCTGGCGGCGGAAGCTGACGGCAGCTTCGGCAGCGAAGCCAAGGCGACCACGCCACCGAACGAGTGATGCGGTAGCGCCGCAGGGTCAGAGCCCTCGCTATTGGCGAGGGTTCTGACCCCTGATCGCATTAGCCCTCCCAAACCCGCGAATTGCGTATCCCGATCGTCTGCGGCTTGAACAGTGGATCACGCTGCTTGCGTTTCTGCGCCTCGTAATCGCGCAGTGCGGCCAGGGCAGGCCTTTGTAGCAGCAGGATGGCAATGATGTTCAACCAGCTCATCATGCCCACGCCGATATCGCCCAAGGCCCAGGCCACCGTCGCAGTGTTGACTGCCGAGTAGCCTGTGGCAGCCAGGAACATCAACTGGAAGCCGGTGATGGTCCCCCGCCCGGGACGATCCCGGGACAGGTAGCTGACATTGGTTTCGGCCATGTAGTACAGCGCCAGGATGGTGGTGAAAGCGAACGGCAGGATAGCGAGCGCGACGAACGACTTGCCGAAGCCCGGCAGCGCCGATTCCACCGCATGCTGCACGAAGCGTGGACCGGCCTCGACACCCGGCAGGCTGGCGAACAGCAGGCGCGCTTCATCGGGAACACCCTTCACGGCCGGCTCGTAGACGTTGTACAGCCCGGTGGACAGGATCAGGAAGGCCGTTGCGCTGCATACCACCATGGTGTCGATGTAGACCGAGAACGACTGCACCAGGCCCTGCTTGACCGGATGCGAGACCTCCGCTGCAGCGGCCGGATGCGCACCACTGCCCATGCCCGCCTCGTTGGATAGAACTCCGCGGCGCACGCCCCACTGGATTGCGGTACCGATCATCGCGCCGAACGCAGCATCCACACCGAAGGCACTGCGCAGCACCAGGCCGAAGACCTCGGGGACCTTGTCCACGTTGATCACCATGACCACGGCCGCGACCAGCAGATACGCCACGGCCATGATCGGCACCACCCACTCGGCTACCCGGGCGATGCGCCGCACGCCGCCGTACAGCACGGCCGCAAGTACGACCAGCAACACCGCCGTGGTGCCTGCCACAGGTATGCCCCACGCCTCGTTCACCGCGCTGGTGATGGCATTGGACTGGGTACCCGCCAGCATCGCCCCGGCCAGAACAGTAACGAGCGCGAACAGCACCGCGTACCAGCGCTGGCCCAGGCCCTTTTCGATGTAGTAAGCCGGGCCGCCCCGGTACTGGCCGCTGGCGTCGCGCTCCTTGTAGATCTGCGCCAGGGTCGATTCGATGAAGGCGCTGGAAGCGCCGAGGAAGGCCACGACCCACATCCAGAAAATGGCACCCGGCCCGCCGAAGGAGATGGCCATGGCGACACCGGCAATGTTGCCAACGCCGACCCGGCTGGACAGTGACAACGACAAGGCCTGGAAGGGTGAGACGCCCGCAGAAGAGCGTTCGTGACGGAACATCAGGCGCAGCATGTCTGGCAGCGCGCGCAGCTGGATGAAGCGCGTGCGCACGCTGAAATACAGACCTGCCAGCAGGCAGAGCACGACCAGCAAGGGGCTCCAGATGATGCCCAGTACGGCATTGACGATCGATTCGATGCTCATATGCAACGCCCCTCAGAAGAACACGCCCAGGGCGACCTGGGGGCTGACGATGCGGCCGGTGTTGCGTCCATCCACGGTGAATTCCACGCCGGCGATCAAGCCCAGCGACGGACTGAAGTGGTACTCCACTGCCGGTGCCAGAGTGACGCTGCGGCTGGCCGGGCGATGCTCGTCGATGCGCTCGATGGCGCCTCCGGCGTTGCGCGCGAAGCCGCTGAGCCGCTGGCCAGTCTCGCGGCTGGCAGCCACTTCCATCACGCCCACCCAGCGCGGGTTGAAGCTGTACTCGGCCGCCACCGACAGACCCAGCACCGAACCACGCGCGATGTGCCCCTGGAAGCTGTCATCGGTGCCATACACGCTGGCGCCGGAAATGGCGGTGCGCGACGGTGCAGGCCCTGCGCTGAGCTGGGCGCGCCAGCGCATTGGCCGCTCGTTGCCCATCCACACCACCTGCTGCACGCCCAACGCAGCTGTGGTGCGCTGCACGCCATCGCCCTGCGCATCCAGCGCATTGCCGGTGATGCGATCGTGACTGCCGGTACTGAAGCGTTGCACCAGCGCCACTGAAACAGCGGGACGGGTGCCGTCCGCATTCGGTGCCTGCAGCAGGTACTGCAGGCGGGCGGTGGTATCGCCGGCGCGGAAGCCACTGCTGCGCGCGCTGCCGGATTCGGAGCGCGACGCGCTGAGGTTGACCTGGCCCATCAGGCGGTCGCTGAAGCCGTACATCACCGGCATGACGACCGCCCACGCACCACTGTCCTGCGCGCTGCGCCGACGCTCGCCGTCAGCGTCGTAGTAGGCGTTGCTGTCGACGCGGACCAGATAGGGTTCGAGGAACCAGCGGCCCTGCGGCAGGCCCGCGGGATTGGGGGTGATCAACGGCCCCATGAAATTGACGTTTTCCAGGCTGCGTTCGTTGGCGCAGGCACTGGCACTGGCCAGCGCGCTGGCCAGCAGCAGGGACACGGACAGGGTGCGTTGCAGATGGGACATGACAGCCACTCCGGGACAACGAGGGTTGGAGTTCCACCCTGCGTCGCCGGGAATGGCGAACCAATAAGGAAAGTTTCAAATCACCAGCACGCCATGCGCGTTGCAAAGCGTACTAAGCTGCCGCCCAGGGTCAGAGCCCCCGCCCTGGGCGAGGGATCTGACCTCGGTCACGGGGCTCAACCGCGTCGGCTGGCCCACTGCGCCAGCAGCACCGCCGTGGCCGAGGCCACGTTCAGGCTCTCCACCGCGCCGCTGCCAGGAATCGAGACCTGCAGATCGCACTGGCTCGCCAGGCCACGGTCCATGCCCTCGCCTTCGGCGCCCATCACGTACACCAGCCGGTCCGGCAGCGACGCGCGGAACACGTCATCACCGCCCTCAACCAGCGTCGCGGCCAGGCCAAAACCGGCGCTGCGCAGCTGTGCCATCGCCTCCGCGGTCTCCGGCAACTGCACCAGCTGCACCGATTCCGCACCGCCTTCGGCCACGCGTGCGGCAGCACCGGACAGCGCCAGCGTGCTGCCTGCCGGCAGCAGCAGCGCCTTGACCCCGAAGTGCGCGGCCGAGCGCAGGATCGCGCCGAAATTGTGCGGATTGCCGACACCGTCCAGCCACAACGCCAGCGCCGGGCCTTCGCCCAGATCGGCCAGCCACTGTGCCAGCGGCACAACCGGCGCGCGCAGCACGTCGGCCACCAGGCCTTCGTGATGGGTGGTGGCAGCCAGCTTGTTCAGGTCGCCTTCCTCGACGACGCGATAGCCCACGCGGTTGGCCACGCACCACTTCAGCACCGGCTGCATGCGCGGAATCAGCGCGTCCACCAGGTACAGCTTGCGCAGCGCCTGCGGGCGCTTGGCGAACAGGGCCTGCACGGCGTTCCAGCCATACAGGCGCAGTTCGTCGTTGCCGCGCCCCGGCGGCGGCGGGGTGCCGCCCTCACGCGGAGGCAGCGGGGTGGCCCGCGGCGGTCGCGACGACGGGCGGCGGGCATTCTTCCAGGGATCATTCACTACGGGACAACTCCAGCTTGCGTTGACGCCAGAAATCGGCGTTCTTGATGCCCAGGGCATCGGGGTCGAAGATCGGATCCAGGCCGAGCTTCTTCTGACGTTCGTAATCACGCAGGGCCAGCATCGCCGGCTTCTGGATGATGAGGATGGCAATGATGTTCAGCCAGGCCATCAGGCCCACGCCGATGTCACCCAGCGCCCAGGCCAGGGTGGCATTGTGGAACGCGCCGAACACCACCATGCCGATGATGCCCAGGCGCAGCAGCAGCACGGTCAGTGGGCGCTTCTTGTTGTGGTTCACATAGCTGAGGTTGGTCTCGGCCATGTAGTAGTACGCCATGATGGTGGTGAAGGCGAAGAAGAAGATGGCGATCGAGACGAACGCCGAGCCCCAGCCCGGCAGCACCGCTTCAACGCCAGCCTGCGCGTAGCCCGCGCCTTCCGGAATGCCGGCCAGGCCCTGGAAGATCGGCGCGGCGCCGGGCACCGGCGAGTACACATTGTAGGTACCGCTGGCCAGGATCAGGAACGCGGTGGCGGTGCACACCATCATGGTGTCGAAGTAGATGGCGAAGGCCTGCACATAGCCCTGCTTGGCCGGGTGCGAGACTTCCGAGGCGGCCGCCGCATGCGGGCCCGAACCCTGGCCGGCTTCGTTGGCGTAGATGCCGCGCTTGATGCCCCACTCCACCGCCAGGCCCATCATCGCGCCGAACGCCGCGTGCGTGCCGAAGGCGCTCTTGAAGATGATGCCGAACATTTCCGGCACGCGGTCGTAGTTGATGATCATGATGACGATGGCCATCAGGATGAAACCGGCTGCCATGAACGGCACCACCACTTCAGCGAAGTTGGCGATGCGCTTGACGCCACCGAAGATCACCACGCCCAGCAGCAGGGCCACGACGATGCCGATGCCCAGCTTCAGCGCCTGCACGGACTCCATGCCGAAGGCCTGGCCATCGAGCGGACCGCACAGGGCAGTGCCGCGGCAGGCGTTGATGATGCTGTCGGCGATGGCATTGGCCTGCACGCCCGGCATCAGGAAGCCGGCAGCGATGATCGTGGCGATGGCGAAGGCCAGCGCGTACCACTTCAGGCCCATGGCCTTTTCGATGTAGTAGGCGGGGCCACCGCGGTAGCGGCCTTCGGCGTCCTTGGTCTTGTAGATCTGCGCCAGGGTGCATTCCACGTACGAGGTGGACGCGCCGAGGAAGCCCATCACCCACATCCAGAAGATCGCACCGGGGCCGCCGAAGGCGATGGCGGTGGCCACGCCGGCGATGTTGCCGATGCCCATGCGGCCGGCCATCGACATGGCCAGGGCCTGGAACGAGGACACGCCGGCGTCGGATTTCTCACCCTTGACGGTGAGGCGGCACATCTCGACGAAACCACGGATCTGCATGAAGCGCGTGCGCAGGCTGAAGAACAGGCCGGCGGCCAGGCACATGAAGATCAGTGCCTTGCTCCAGATGATGCTGTTGATGAAATGTACGGTAGCTTCCACGCGCGCTCTCTCCAGTCGGCGGGTTGTAAGGACGTCCCGTCGGCTGGAGGGGACCGGTCGATTCTCCCTGATCGAAGGCCGCTGCGGTAGCGGCAGAAGGCAGGCGGCCTCGGGAGGGCCGGAATAGCGGCGGTAGAGTCGACTGTTAGTCGACTGCCGTTGGCCCCGGTTGCAAAAGAGCCCGCGCTGCGCGCGATAGTCGACTGACAGTCGACTCTACCCCTCCCCCTCCCCGGCTGCTCAGGGAAGCTGCGTGCGTACCCGGGCGAAGCGGCGCAGGTCGTGCAGCTCGCCCCGCTTGTAGATCGCGCAGCGATCCACGCCCTCTTCCTGGAAGCCGTTCTTTTCCAGTACCCGTGCCGAGCCGAGGTTGAAGTCGACCACCCCGGCCTGCAGCCTGAACAGGCGCAGTTCGTCCATCACCCACGGCGCGAACAGGCCAACCACCCGGGTCATCAGGCCCCGGCCCCAGTAGGCCTGGCCCAGCCAGTAGCCCAGCTCGGCCATGTGTCCGCGCTCGGCCACACCCTGCTGGGCGCCGACGCTGCCGCAGGCCTGGCCGTCGATCTCGATGGCCAGATTCAGGGTACCGGGCGCCAGCACGCGACCGGCGAGGAAGGCCTCGCCGTCGGCACGCGTGTAGGGGTACGGGAAGCGGTCGCGCAGGCCACGGGACACGTCGGGGTCGTTGGCGTGGCGCAGCAGTGATTCGAGGTCGTCGGGGCGCCAGGGGCGAAGTTGGAAGCCGTCGCCTTGCAGGGGTGGGGTCAGAGCCCTTTCCCGTTGGGAACGGGATCCGACCCCCGATCCGACCCCGTCGGCGCGAGCGTCAGGCATGCCCACCCACCGACGGCGATTCGGCTTCCTGCTTCTCCAGTTCGCGCTTCACCGCTTCCGGCGAGCGGGTGTACGGGGCCAGTCGCGCGTAGAACGCCGGCACCACGAACAGCGACAGGAACGTCGAGAGGGTCACGCCGAAGATGATCACGATGCCGATGGTGCCACGGCTGGCCGAGCCGGGACCACCGGCCACCACCAGCGGGATCGCACCCACCACGGTGGCGATCGAGGTCATCAGGATCGGGCGCAGGCGCACCATCGCCGATTCGATGATCGCCTCGCGCACGGTGCGCCCGTCGTCGCGCAGCTGATTGGCGAATTCGACGATGAGGATGCCGTTCTTCGCCGCCAGGCCGACCAGCATGACGATGCCGATCTGGCTGAAAAGATTCACCGTGCCCCCGCTCACCCACAAGCCGACCAGCGCACCGAGCACGCCCAGCGGCACGGTCAGCATGATGGTGAGCGGGTGGATGAAGCTTTCGAACTGCGCGGCCAGCACCAGGTACACCACCAGCAGGGCCATGGCGAAGGTCAGCAGCACTGCGCCACCGGCACTCTGGTACTCGCGCGATTCGCCCTTCCAGTTCACCTGTGCGTACTGCGGCAGCTCTTCGCGGGCCACGTTCTGCGCCCAGGCAATGGCCTCGCCCAGCGGATAGCCCGGCGCCAGGCCGGCGGTGATGGTGATCGAGCGCAGGCGGTTGAAGCGGTTCAGGGTGCCCGCCTCGGCCACTTCACTGAGCGTGACCAGGTTGGACAGCGGCACCAGCTCACCGGAGGTGGCACGCACGCGGATCGCAGCCAGGTCGGCCGGGCTGGCGCGTCCATCGCGACCGGCCTGCACCAGCACGTCATACTCTTCGCCGTTGTCGACGAAGGTGGTGACGCGGCGCGAACCCATCATGGTTTCCAGCGCCGAACCGATCGCGGTGACCGGCACGCCGAGATCGGCCGCGCGCTGGCGGTCGATGTTCACCCGCATCTGCGGCCGGGTTTCCTTGTAGTCCGAATCCGGGCCGACCAGGCCGGGATTGTCGGCCATGCGCAGCAGGATGCGGTCGCGCCACTGCGCGATCTCCGCGTATTCCGGCCCGCCCAGCACGATCTGGAAGGGCTGGCCGCCACTGCGCACCAGGCCACCACCGACCTGGGTACGCACGCGCACGCCGCGCATGGTATCGAGTTCCTTCTGCAGTGCGTTGGCCACATCTGGGGTGGCCTCGCTGCGCTGGCGCCACGGCTGCAGGAAGATGCTGACGCGGCCGGTGTGCATTTCCTCGCTCGCGCCCCAACCACCCGGCACGCGCGGATTGGCACGCACGATCGGCTTGTCCGGACCGACGTGCGGGGCCAGCAGCGCTTCCACCTGCTGCACCTGCTGCACGGTGTAGTCGTAGCCGGCGCCTTCCGGGCCGTCGATCATGATCTGGAACGAACCGCGGTCTTCGGCCGGCGCCAGTTCCGACGGCAGCAGCTTCAGCAGGCCCCAGCTGGCGGCCAGCGCGGCCACCATCACCAGCAGGTAGATCCAGGTGCGGTCGACATGGTGGTCGAGCACGCGGCCGTAGCCCGAGGCCAGGCGTTCCAGATTGCGGTTGATGAAGCCATGCAGGCCGCGCGGGGCGTGTCCGGTGTGCGGCTTGAGCAGCTTGGAGGCCATCATCGGCGTCAGCGTCAGTGCCACGAACGCGGACAACGCCACCGCTGCCGCCAGCGCCACCGCCAGTTCGCGGAACAGGCGGCCGGTATTGCCTTCCAGGAAACCGACCGGCAGGAACACCGCCACCAGCACGGCGGTGGTGGCGATCACCGCGAAGGCAACCTGCGTGGTACCGCGCTTGGAGGCCACCAGTGGGGGCTCGCCCAGGTCGATGCGGCGCTGCACGTTCTCCACCACCACGATCGCATCGTCCACCACCAGGCCGATGCATAGCACCAGGGCAAGCAGGGTCAGCAGGTTGATCGAGAAGTCGAACGCATACAGTGCGATGAACGCAGCCACCAGGCAGACCGGCACGGTCACCGCTGGAATCAGTGCGGCACGGAAGCTGCCCAGGAACAGCCAGATCACCGCCAGCACCAGGATCATCGCCTCCACCAACGTGGCATAGACGCGGTCCACAGCGGCTTCGATGAAGGTGGTGTTGTCGAACGCCACGAAGATCTGCGTGCCCTTGGGCAGCGACAGCGCAACGCGTTCGGCTTCGGCACGCGCCGTGCGCGCCACGTCCAGCGAGTTGGCGGTGGAGGTCTTGACGATGCCCAGGCCGATGCCCGGCTCGCCGTTGCTGCGGTAGTACGCGCGACGCTCGGCCGAGGCCAGCTCGATCTTCGCCACGTCGCCCATGCGCACCACGTAGCCGTCGCGGCCCTTGCCCAGCGGGATGGTGGCGAAGTCTTCGGGCTTGATGTAGTTGCGCTCCACGCGCAGGGTGAAATCGCGGTCGGTCGACTCGATGCGCCCGGCAGGCAGTTCCACGTTCTCGTTGCGCAGCGCGGTTTCCACATCACCGGTGGTCAGCCCGCGTGCGGCCAGCTGGTCACGGTCCAGCCAGATGCGCATCGCATAGCGCTGGCGACCGCCAATGCGGACCTGGGCCACGCCATCGAGGCTGGAAAAACGATCGACCACATAACGGTCGGCGTAATCGCTCAGTTCCAGCGTGTCCATGGTCGAGGAGACCATGTTGAACCAGATGATCGGGTCGGCATCGCTTTCGACCTTGGCGATTTCCGGCGGCCGCGCTTCTTCCGGCATGCGGTCGGCGACACGGCTGACCGCATCGCGCACGTCATTGGCCGCCGCTTCGATATCGCGGTTGGAAGTGAACTCGATGCTGACCTGCGAGCGGCCGTTGGTGCTGCGCGCGTTGATCGTATCGATGCCTTCGATGCCGGCCAGTGCGTCTTCCAGCACCTGGGTGATGCGGCTTTCGATGACCGCCGCCGACGCGCCGGTGTAGTCCACCGACACCGACACGATCGGCGGATCGATGGCGGGCAGTTCGCGCAGGGTCAGGCGGGTGAAGGACATCACGCCCAGCACCAGCAACAGCAGGCTCATCACCACGGCGAACACCGGCCGCTGGATGGAGATGTCGGACAGCTTCATCCGCCGTGGCCCTCAGCCGCGACCGGTGCCGGCGCGTCAGCCGGCTTCGCGCCGCTGGCCGGTGCCGCATCCTTGGCCGTGACCTTCAGGCCCGGGCGCAGCTTGCCGGTGCCGTCGACCACGATGCGCTGGCCGGCCTCCAGGCCCTGCTTGATCTCGACCACGCCGGCACGGCGCGCACCGGTCACCACGTCCACGCGCTCGACGCTGTCGTCGTTCTTGATGCGGTACACGAAGGTATCGCGGCCGACCTGCACCACGGCGATTTCAGGCACCACCACCGCCGGGCGCTCGGGGCGGAACAGGCGCACGTCCAGCAGCATGCCGGGGCGCAGTGCGTGGTCGCCGTTGGCGAAGTCGGCGCGCACGGTCACCGCGCGGGTGGCCGGATCGATGCGTGCGTCGATGGTGCTGACCACGCCCTCGAAGGTACGGCCCGGCCACGCCACGCTGGTGGCACTGACCTTGTCACCGACGCCCAGCGCGGCCAGTTCCACTTCCGGCACCTGGAAATCGATGTGCATGTGCTCGATGTCGTCGAGCGTGGCGATGACCGTGGTCGGGGTCAGCAGCGAGCCAGGGCTGACCTGGCGGATGCCAAGCACGCCGGCGAACGGCGCGCGCACACGGCGATCACCGATGTCGGCCTGCATCTGCATCACGCGCGCCTCAGCGGCATCACGGATCGACTTCTGCGTATCCAGCGTGGCGCTGGACACCAACCGCTGGGAGGCCAGCTCGCGCTGGCGCTTGTACAGCTGGTCGGCCTCGTGGAACGTGGCCTGCGCCTGCACCAGCGCCGCTTCCTGGGCCTGGCCGCGCAGGGTCACGATCGGCGCACCGGCGGCGATGTGCTGGCCGCTTTCGAAATGCACCTTCTCGACGATTTCGCTGACCTTGGCGGTCACGCTGATCGACTCGCGTGCCTTGGCGGTGCCCAGCGCCTGCAGGGTGTCGTTCCACTGCGTGGGCTGCACGAGCTGCGCGGTAACCGGCACTGCTTCGCCCTGCCGACGCGCGGCGGCCTCCTGTTTGCCTGCGCACCCGGCCAGCACGGCCAGGCTGAGGCCAAGGGCCAGGGTCGAAGCGATACGAGCCAACATGAACGGTCCTGATTGATCCACGGCCGCCGAGTGTAGGCAAGGGCCCGCAAAAGCGGTATGTGCCAAGCGTTTACCGGCGTGGAACCGAAGCCGTGATAGCGCCTTGAACCCGTTCCGTGCAAGGCTGCCCATGGCGGTGTCGGCGTGTGTCGGGGTGTATCCAGCCGTGCAACGCAGGCGTTGCCATCGTAGAGTCGAAGCTGCCCGACGGAGGGCGTTGGGCAGGGGGCGGATCCTGGCGGGGATCCGGCCCCGTTTTTTTTTGCCCGGCAGCAACGCCGGGCATGGCCTGGCGCTACCGTTCCGCACGCTGGTCAATACCGGTAGTTCACCTTCATCCACAGGCTGCGCCCGGGCTCGTTGATGCGCACCGGATCGGCCGGGAAGCCGAAGTCGGCGCTGCCGGCCAGGTTCAGGTGCTCGCTGTAGGCGCGGTCGAACAGGTTGTCGACACCCGCGCTGAGCTGCAGCTGCGAACTGAAGCGATAGGCGGCGTTGAGCGCGAACGTGGCGAAACCAGCACTGGGACCCAGGTCCTGGGCCACCACATTGCCTTGGCCATCTGCGACACGATGCTGGTGGGTCACCGCGCGCAGCAAGGCCCCCGCGCTCCAGCGCTGGCCTTCCCAGTTCGCACTCAGGCGCGCTTCCAGCGGCGGCATCTGCGGCAGTGGACGCTGCTGGTCGCGGTTCTCGCCCCAGGCATAGGCCAGCGTGCCCCCCAGTTTCCACTGCTCGGCCACACTCACTTCCAGCCCCGCCTCGGCACCGGCGATGCGCGCATCGATGTTGCTGGCCTGGCTCATGCCCATCATGCCCATCATGCCGCTGCCGTGATAGGTGAACAGGATGTAGTCCTGGATCTGCCCGGCGTAGGCCGAGACCCAGGCCTGCACGCGCGGGCCCTTGTACTGCAGGCCGACGTCGAGCTGGGTGGTGCGCTCGGGCTGGATGCCGGCGAAGGCGTTCGGTGCACCGGCCGGACCGTGATCGGGTGAGAACAGCTCCCAGTAATCGGGCATGCGCTGGCTGTGGCCGAGACCGGCATACCAGGTCAGGCCGTCGGCCAGGTCCTGTTCGTAACGCAGGAAACCACTGCCCAGCCATTCCTTGCGACGCTGGCCCGAGGTCGCATTGGGCATGTTCCCCATCATGCCGCGGATCGACTGCCGCTCATCGCGCACGCTGGCGCGATCGATGCGCAGGCCACTGATCCAGCGCTGGTCGGTGCCGGCGCCCAGGGTCAGTTCGCTGAACACGCCATAGCGACGGAAGTTGGCATCGGTCTCCCACGTCGCCTGGCGGTAGGTGTCGCGGCCCATGCCCATGCGGCCGCGGTGGCGGCTGTCTTCGCCATCCACACCCGCCACCAGCTGCACGTCCTGCCAGCGCCACTCGGAACTGACGCGGCCGCCCTGGGTTCGGCGGTCCACATTCGACGCCATCGGCATCGGCATCACGCTGTTCGGATTCGGCGTGCGCAGCGTGTAGTTGTCCATCACGTGGTCGGCCTCGTTGTAGTACACGTTGGCCTGCACCGTGTCCCACGCGCCCGGCAAGTTGCGCTTCTCGAAGCGCGCCGCGTAACTGGTGCGTTCGAACGCGGCGCCGTCCATGCCGCGCCCGGCATAGCGCGCGATCGCATCACCGGCACCGGCGGAGATTTCCAGCAGCGTATCGGCGTCCGGCGTCCAGCCGATCGCCACATCACCGTTCCACTTGCGCCACTTCGACGGCACCACGTCACCGTGGCCATCCTTGTAGTCATCGGCTTCGGAACGGTTGCCGCTGGCACGCACGTAGCCGGTCGGGTTGCCCAGGGTCAGGTCCAGTACCTGGTCGTTACGGTTGCGCGAACCGACCAGCGCACTGGCATCGGCACGCACGCCCGGCTCCTCGAAGCGCGGCGTGTCGCGCTCGAAGCGCACGGTACCGGCCGACGCACCTGCGCCCCAGCGCACGCTCTGCGGGCCCTTGATGATGGTCAGGCGGTCGAAACTCTCCGGGGCGATGTAGGACAGCGGATTGTCCATGCGCGACGGGCAGGCACCGATCAGGTTGCCGTCGTTGCTGAGGATGTTCAGGCGCGAACCGAACATGCCGCGCAGTACCGGGTCGCCATTGGTGCCGCCGTTGCGGATGGCGGAGAAGCCGGGAACGGTTTTCAGGTAATCGGCACCATCACTGGCCGGCACCGGCTGCCGCGGCAGGCGCGGATCGGTCACCCAGTGCAGCGGCGACGACGGCGCGGCCGCGGTGACCACCATCGTGTCGAGGGTGCGCGCCTCTTCGGCGGGCGCAGCGTGGGCCAGTGACGTGGCCACGGCCAGGCCAAGGGCAACCGGCAGGCGCGCGCAGGCGCCCGCGGGGCGGGAAGTCATTTTCATCGGAACAGCTCCAGGGTACGCACGCGCGCACGGCGCCCGGTCAGGCGTCGTGCGGCAGATTCATGGGGATATCAGCGGACGATGGAGACGCGTGGTGGCCCACGTGCGGCATGTGCTGGCCAGTGCAGCGCGGGCAGCACCTGCTGCGACCACGGGAACACCAGGCGCGGCCGCCACAGCAACGGCAACAGCAGCACCAGCACCGCCAGCCACGGCAGCAGGCGCATGGCCAGCACGCAGTACTCGCAGGCTTCGCCGTGCATGGCGTGGGGATCGGCGGGGCGGTTGGGCGCTGCCGGCGCAGCGCCATGATGATCGTGCCCGGCCATGGCCATGTCGTGCATGTCATGGCCCATGGCGGCGTGGTCCATCGGCGGCGCCTGCAGCGCGCGGCTGACCAGCGGCGCAAGCACCATCAGCAGCGTCGCCAGGATGGCGAGCTGGAGCAGAAGGCGCTGCGGGCGGGACAGGCGGGTCACCCCGCTAGTGTAGAGGCGGGTCGAGGGTTGCCCGTGCGACGAACCGTCGCAGGAGAGGGTTTATCGGCAGGGCTTGCAGCCCTGCACCTGCCGAATCAACGTCAACGTCAAAAGCGGGCAATCCGTGGGATGGCGGGGTGGGTCCGGTTGCGGGGGACGCCGTGAATACGTCCATGTAGGCTCGGTCGCCGCATCCATGCGGCTCACGCCCCCGCAACCGGAC